>JAFYOK010000030.1 GCA_017560175.1 Clostridia bacterium
CTTCCAGCATATCCTCTATCTGTTGCTGGGAGTCCTTGTCATCCATCTGCGGAAGAAGAAACATAAATAGACAAACGAAGGGTCTGTTGCCAAAAGACAACAGACCCTTAAATATTAGGAATACTATATGCGTGTCAATTAACCGAAGTTTTTAAATAGCAATGGATCAACAGGCTTCCCCCACGGGGAAGCTGGCACCCGAAGGGTGACTGATGAGGGCGGCCATTTGGACGTATTCAATATGCCCTAACGGGCACACTCATCCGTCACGGCAAGCCGTGACACCTTCCCTCAAGGGAAGGCTAAAACAGCCGACTTTTGGCTTCAAAGCATTACTCCGCAACACATCCCTCTTTCATCTTATTCCATTCCCTGCTCCATGGCAAAGGGACTCTGACCAAGGCCGTCGCCGGCCAGCATGCTTTCGAGGGCATCGATATCGGTGGTGATATCGAGCACTTCATCCATATAGAGCATGTCCAACTGCTTTTCAAAGCTGGCGATCAATACATCCAGTACCATTTCGATATCCTTCATGGCTGTACGGACATTTTCACCCTTACTGCCCGATTTTTCAAAGCGGCTGTAAGATTCCAGGATCTTGATGGTCTGGGGCAGATAACGCTCCTTGAAGCTGCGTGCCAGCTTGTCCTTTTCGGGGTAAGCATCGGTATAGTGATAGATACGGCGTGTAAGCGTCTCCAAACGGGAGATCTTCTGCGATACTTCCGCATGGCGAACGGTTTTCTGAATAGCAGCGATGCGGTCGGCCGGATGAACGGTGCCGCTCTGCTTTTCCTGAGCAGGCTGCTCTTCCTTGCGCACGGCAGCACCCAGACGACCACGGGACAGCACTCGGCGCTCAACATCGACGTGATAGCCTTCAAAACAGCCGATATCCATCATGTGCTGCAGATCCTGGCAGACCTTCTCATAATCGATGCCCATAGCACCCGACAGACGATCGAGAGAAACTTCGCTGCTGTCGCTAATCAGGCGGCTATAGCGGTTGTATCTCTGTGCCTGGCGCAGGAGCGACTGTCCCCAGAAGGTCAGACCCAAACCGGGTGCACCGATGGCCAGAAAAATTGCTGTAGACAGCATCAGTGCCTCAACAGCCTTTGCACCGCCCAGCATGGAGACCAAAAAGGAAATACTGCTGCTGAGTACGCCGCCAACTGTCAGGATCAGACCCAGCGTGCGCATCAACTTACCACGCACCACCGAAAATGCACGGCGTCCCTGTCGCGGCTTGAGCTTGGCTCCGACCGCTTCATCAGAACTGCTGAACGGAACATCGACAAAATCCTGTCCGATACGGTATCCCTTCTTCAGGTCTTTCTTTTTATCTTCATTTTCTTTAAAAATCTTGGCCAGCATCATAACGACGCCCACCGGCCAGCACATGACCAGCAGGAAGAGGATCACCGGCCACGGAATATCCTTTTTCTTCAAGGCACTCTGCCTCCTTTGCTCTTTCTGCTCTTTGGACGGAAGTGAACTTTCAAAAGTTCCGTCCCTATGAAAACTACCAGAATTATAGCATTTCACAGCAGAAAAGTCGATAGGCCCGATCCTCTGCCGCTCAGCCTGTCATTTCCAAACAACTCCGTAAATACATCCGTTTTTCCGATTTCCTCGCCTTCTTTTATCCAAAAATATGATGGTTGACAGGCTTTTTCTGCCGATTTCGGTATGCTACAATGAAATTATCCGAAAAACACAAGATTGGAGGCCTTCTTATGATCGAACGCAAAAAAGTTATCTGCGGTATGTGCCAGAACAAATGCGCCGTTGAAGTCACGCTGACCGATGGCCGTCTGACCGACATCATTGCCGATGTAGATTCTCCAAAGGGACGCATCTGTCCTCGCGGTAAGCTCTCTCCTGAAATGCTCTATGGTGAGCAGCGCATCCAATATCCCATGATCCGTACCGGTGAAAAGGGCGAAGGCAAATTCCGCCGCGCCACATGGGAAGAAGCCCTCGACCTCATCGAAGAAAAATGCCGCAGCATCATTGACCGCTTCGGTGCTAAGGCACTGGCCAGTTATACCGGCGGCAGCCTGCTGGAAGAAAGCTACATGCAGACCGTCATGCGCGGCGGCGGTTTCTGGCGTCATCTGGGTTCTCCCAACGATATGATGGCCAGCTCGACCTGCAACTTCTCCTCCTATACGCTGACCATGCAGACCACCTTTGGTCTGAGCAAGCACGCCATCCCCACCGACCTGTCGGAAAGTGATGCCGTCTTCATCTGGGGCAAAAACTCCAAGACCGACTCCGGCCCTCTGAGTGACTTTAATCAGGTCATGGCCATGAAGAAGCGCGGCGGCAAAGTCGTTGTCATCGATCCCCGCGGCCTGGGTATGGCCGAGCATGCCGACCTCTGGATCCCCATCATCCCCGGTGCCGACGGTGCGCTGGCCTTGGCTATGCTCAAGATCATCATCGAAGAAGACCGCTACGACCATGATTTTGTCGAGCAGTACACCCAGGGCTTCGACGACCTCAAGGCCTATGTCGCCACCCTGACCCTCGAGCAGTGTGCCGCATGGACAGGTGTTTCCATTCCGCAGATCCGCCAGCTGACCGACCTCTTCTGCTCTACCGAAAAGATCGGTCTGATCAGCTACACCGGCCTGGAATATCAGCTGAGCGGTGTACAGAACAACCGCGCCATCCAGTGCCTCTGGGCCATCACAGGCAAGATCGATGTTCCCGGCGGCTTGTATCTCAACGCCTACGGCGCCCCCACCATGCCTCTCCGCAAGCCTGATCAGCCCAACCATTGGCTGGGTGCTGAAAAATATCCTCTCTTCTACGGCTTCCTTGGTCAGAGCCAGTTCATCGAGTTCCCCAAGGCTGTACTGGAAGACGATCCCTATCCCATCCGTGCCCTGATGATCGGCGGTACCTCCCCCATCGTCACCTATCCCGAACGCAAGCTCTGGGAAGATGTCTATAAGAAGCTGGAACTCTTCATCGTCAATGAGCGTTTCTGGTCCCACGACTGCCTCTATGCCGATGTTATCCTGCCTGTTACCACTCTGTTTGAAAACCTGTCCAGCTGCAGCTATGGCGACCTGATCCGCCTGCGCGAACGCGTCATCGAGCCGGTTGGCGAAGCTCGCAGCGATCTGCAGATCTATCGCGCCATCGCTGAACGCCTCGGCTTCGGCGACAAGTTCCCCAAGGATGACGACGAACTGCTGGCTCGCCTCTTCCGCGGCAGAGAGCCTCTGCTGGAAAAGCTCAAGGCTCATCCCGAAGGCATCTCCATTCCCCAGCGCAGAGAATACCGCAAATATGCATCCGGCCAGCTCCGCCAGGATGGCCGGCCCGGTTTCCCCACCCCTTCCGGCAAGTTTGAGATCAGCTCGACCTACCTCCGCGAATGTGGCTATACCGGTCATCCCGAATACCATGATATCCGCGAGATCGAAGCCCTCAATGGCGCTCCCGGTCAGTTCCCCATGATGATGACCACCGGTGCCCGCAGCGGCGTCCGCTTCAGCTCCTTCGGTCCCAATATCCCCGGCATTGCCGCCATTGAGCCCAAGCCTTTGATGGATATCTGTGCCGCCGATGCCGAAACCCTGGGCATTGCAGACGGCGAACCGGTCACCATCGAAACCGCCATCGGCAAGAAAGACTTCCATGCCCGTATCTGCCCCATGGCCCCCGGTACCATCCATGTCATGGCCGGCGGTGGCAGCGCCTTCCAGACCGAAGCATGGCGCAGCAGCAACGTCAACGATCTGTGTACCCTTGAATATCGCGATCCTCTCTGCGGCTTTATCACCTACAAGTCGGTTCCCTGCCGCATTCTTAAAAAATAATCTATTCGGAGGTCATTATGTCCATTTCCCTTCCCGAACATTTTGAAGATTTTTCTGCGGCCCAGCAGAAAGGCTTCCTTGCCATCAAAGAGCTGAAAGAACAGGGCAAGCAGGTCTGCGGTACCTTCTGCCAGTATACCCCTGCCGAGATCATCATGGCCGCCGGTCTTTACAGCGTCGGTCTGTGTGGCCGCAGCCACCTGCCCATCAAGACAGCCGAAAGCCAGCTGCCTGCCAACCTCTGCCCGCTCATCAAGGCCAGC
>JAFYOK010000031.1 GCA_017560175.1 Clostridia bacterium
GCAGTATGCCGCTTCCCTGCTGACCAACGACCTGGAAGACTACTGCCGCACCATTTCCCTCTGCTACCTCTCCAACCCCGACGAGGCCATGCTTCGTGAGATCCATGCCGATCTGCTGCGCGATATTGAAACCCACCCTGTGGAAGATGGCTTTGTCCGCCGCCTCTATGCCCCCGGGGATGAACAGCATATCGAAAAGGGCGAGCGCGTCTTCTATACCCCCCGCAATGCCGCATATATCGACACCGCCCGCGCCGCCATCGGCCGCCTGCCCATCAACCTGCAGCCCTACTTCCTTGCGCCGCTGCTGTCGGAGGCTTCGGTCAAGTGCAACACTTCGGGCGTATTCAAGGGCTTCTATAAAGACCGTACCACCGGCATCGGTGCCTTCGGCGGCAGCGCAGCCAATGCTCTTTCCCGCATCCTGGCGCCTATCGAAGTCCCCTTCCCCATCTTCAGCAATTACAAAGTCCCCTTTACGGTCACTTCCATGGATGCCAATGTGCTGGCCGGGCAGATGGAAAAGGTCGATATCGCCTACATCGATCCCCCCTACAACCAGCACCCCTATGGTTCCAACTACTTCATGCTCAATCTCATCAACAGCGGTACCGCCCCCGATACCGACCACATCAGCGCCGTATCGGGCATTCCCAATGACTGGCACCGTTCTGATTACAACAAGAATACCAAAGCCGCCGAGACCCTGCTCGACCTCTGCCGGAAGAGCCCTGCCGATTTCCTGCTGATCTCCTTCAATTCCGAAGGCTTTGTCGGCCGTGAGGAAATGCAGCGCCTGCTGGGCACCATCGGCAAGGTGACGGTATTCGACACCACCTACAACACCTTCCGCGGCAGCCGCAACCTCCGTGAACGCCCCATCCACCTGAGCGAGCTGCTCTATCTCGTAGACAAACGATGATTTAAATAAACCAAACTGCTTTGGATAGTTTTCCAAGGCAGTTTTTTATTTTCTACTGTCCGAATTTCCCCTTCTCATTTGTTATATATAGTAGAAGGATATTTTCAAAGGAGGGATGTACCATGCTGATCTATCTTTCCATGATCGAAGATGAGCGCAGACAGACGCGCTTTGCTTCGATCTACCACCAATACAAAAACCTTATGCTCCATGCCGCCTTCACCATTTTAAAAAATCAGAACGATGCCGAAGATATCGTCCATGAAGCCTTTGTGGTAACCATCGACTATCTCGACCGCCTGCCGGAGGAGACCACCCGCGCCTTTCTGCTGGCCGTTACCGAAAGCCGCGCCATCAATCTTTGGCGGCGGCAGAATCACTTCGGCGAACAGATCCCCTACGAAGAAGCGGTTGGTTACTCCACACCCCAAACCGAGGGGATCGGCCTCAGCGAAGCCATCGCCCGTCTGCCTGCCGACTACCGCTCGATTCTCCTGCTCCGCTTCCACATGGGCTATACAACCCGGGAAATCGCCAAAATGACCGGCAAAAAGGAAGGCACCGTTACCCGTACCATCACCCGCGCCAAAGACCGTCTGGCAAAAGAACTGGACAAGATCCAAAAGGAGTTGAACTCAATATGAAAATCACCGATGAAATGCTGATAGAAGCCACCCCGAGGGCCTGTGAACTCTGGCTGGCCTCCTACCCCGACGACATCCCCTCGCGATCGTTCTCCCCTCGCTTTGAACGGAAAATGGAGCGGCTGCTCAATGGCCGCCGAAGAAGGATCCCCTTTAAGTACGCCCTGATCGCCGCCATCCTCGCTACCCTCTCCCTGACCATCGGCACCTTTGCCGCCGAATCGGAATGGATCGGCCAACACCTCCGTCCGGCCATCCCCCCTGCCGATGGCCCCGACTTCACCATCACCGAAGCCAAACCCATTGAACCGATATCGCAGGAACATCTTGCCCTCCATAACCTGCCCTACGCCCCCGAATTGCGGGAGTGTGTCGGTGGTATCGATCTCTATATCGGTAATGCACACCCTGTGGACAGCTACTACGGCTGTGAGAAGCACGGCAATGCAGACCACTTCGTTTCAGTTTCCGAAAAGCTGATCGTACAGCGAAATACCTGTTCCCTCTGTGGATACAAGGAACTGAGCTGCGGCGTTGAAACCATCGAAACCTGCCTGACCGAACCCGATCTTGATGCCTACGATTTCTGCGCTCATCAC
>JAFYOK010000313.1 GCA_017560175.1 Clostridia bacterium
AAAGTATCGCAGAAAGTCTGACCAAATGTGATCGAAAAATCGCAAGTGATATCGTCAGTAGCATCGTCATCATCTGCATGGGTATGAGCGGTAGTACTTAATGTGTAATCAGCGACATCGGTTACAGAGCTATCACTCTTTTTTTCGTGAGTGATCGACACGATCTCCTTAAAGGTCAGACCATCACTCATAGCATCGTGTACGACATAATCCTGAGCACCGGCCTTGGCTGTGACAGTGATTTTGAAGTAAACTGTATCGTTGATGTTGGCATCGTTCTCAGAGACCCAACCTTCGGTCAAATCATCAACACTGTCTGTTTTGTTGACAGCACTGTTTTCCTGAACTTCCTTCTCCAGCGCAGGCAGGTAGTGCTTCTGTGTGACTGTGGCAGTGGGCTTGGTTGTGGTCAGGCCGCACAGAGTACCCATATTAGTATCAATCAGATAGTAGCCCAGATCGAGATTGTTGACGGTAACATCGGCACCAGATGTATCACCGTCAGCAGTAATGGCAGTGATGCCCTTAGTCTGCGCATAAGCCAGAGCATCTTCTGTGAACGCTTTTACACTATCAGCATAGTCTTCGTCATCCGCAGCGATTTTCCAACCAGCAATATAAGCAGTAGCGAAATCGTCAGCGGTATCATCGGGAGTATCGTTATCATCCATAACGAAGTTTACATAGTTTGCGCCTTCGGCTTTAAAGAAGTCTTCCCAGCCTGCAGCGATCTTATAGGAGTAGGTCTTAGTTGTGTTGTTATAGCTTTCCAGATCCAGGATCTTGTAAATGCTATAAGTCGCATTGGCTTCAGGATGCTCAATGGTGATCGAACCCTTTTCGCCTGCGGCAAATGCTGTGACGGTCAGGGTGGCGATCATCATAACTGCCAGAAGCATAGAAATGATTTTCTTCATGATTTTTAAATCCTTTCTTTTTTATTTATGGAATTGTCTTCGCGGCGCTTGATTTTCTCCGCGATTAGAAGGCCTTCTACTTCGTCCTCCTTTCTCGCGTGCGCCTTGAGGCAAATCCGTATACCAGCGCAAACAGCATGAGGCTGCTTCCGCAAAGCATATAAAGTGTTCGGCCCATTGAGCCGGTGGACGGCAGTTCCGCAATTTTCGGAATATACTTGTTGGTAACTGTCGTCGTATAGGTGGGGGGATTGGAATTGCTGCTGTTGACGGGGCCATACTGCATGGTCCAATCGGAAGAGGTCCAGAGTTCCTCGACCGTATAGTCGATGACACCGTCCTCATCGGTATAGGGGAGACCCTGGAAAGAGGCCGTCCAGTTATTCTTGAGGTTGAGGGTGACCGTACGGCCGGTGTCCTTACCGTTGGCCAACAGCCTGATGGTGACCTGCTCCTGCTCATAAAGGGACTTGTCTGTACCCTGGGGGAGATCCCATTCCTTGTTGACGGTCAGCGAAGTGACCTTCGAGCTGTCCAGCGGGGTATTGGTGATCTTGTAGGCAGGATAGTCGACCGGAGCACCGGGAATGATGGTCGTGGTCTCGGTATAGAGGGTGAAGAGCATAGCATTCTTGACATCGTCGGTGTCATTGAGCTTGGTGCCGTTGGTGTGGTTTTTGGACAGGTAGGTGTTGCCATTATAGGAGAAATAAATCTGCTTATTGGAAACACCAACAGAGAAGTACTGTCGATGAGTGTCGGGGGGATTTCCCTTATGGGCGAAGAAGTCGGTGGGGCCCCAGTAGAGGGTGATCGTCTGGCCGGAAAGGTTGGTCAGCTTGTAGGTATCGCCGTTCTTTGTGACTTTCCACTTGGCATGATCGGTCTGCATGGCCGTGGAACGATCCAGCCACTGGAAGCCGGTATCGGAGGAATTGGCATTATCGGTAGCGAGATAACCATTGTCTGTTTCTAACAGATAAGTCTTTCCATCTTCCAGTGAGGTGACGGTCGTCCATTCGGTGATGACCGTATCCTCGGTGGTGGCCGGTTCGATCTTGCTCTGGTAGCCGGGAACATATTCTTCTTCGACACCGTACTCGACGGGGATCGTCTGCTCCTTGTCGGAATACTTGGGCAGGTTCTCCCATACATGAGTCCAATTGGTGGCAGCGCTGATCTCGGCTGACTGCAGACGATAAACGGCTGTGATCTTGCCGTTTTCATCGCGCTCGATGCGGGTGAGGTAGACGGTGATCTTGTCGGAAGAATGACTGCCGCCATCGGCCCAGACCTTGCGTGCTTCGACGGAGGTGACTTCCTCGACCCATTCGGGTGCATTGGTGGCAACGATGTAGGCCTGCTGTTCCTCTTCGTTGATGCGGTAACCGTGGACGGTAAAGCCGCCGGAAATAGAACCGTCTTCTTCGAGGATGATGACATCGTAGGTGGCATTGCCCGATTTGTCGAGGACCATGCGAATGATACCCTTGGGGAGGTCGTAGTCTGCATTGGCGGGGGCGCGGGTTTCCTTTATGTAATAGGTAGTGCCGGGAGAGAGACCCCACATGGTGGCCTTGCCGTTGACGACTTCAAAGCTATTGGTGACACGGTCCGGGTAATTGGAGTCTTCGCGGGTGTTGTACAACTTTGCAGCGGTCAGACATTCGAGATCCGTATAGACCGAGAACTCGGCACCATTGAGGTACTGGCTGGTCAGAACGTCTTCCTTTTGGATGGTAAAGCCGTAGCGGGGCGCGAGGTTAAAGTAGATGGCGCAGTTGGAATGGGAAGCACCGCGCTCCAGATACATGATGGTGAGTGTGTGTGCGCCGGCCTTGACGCCTTCCAGCTTGGTGGTGACGCCTTGGACCGTGACTTCGCCGGTGGCAAAGTTGATCTCACCGTCCTCGGCCTGGTGGATACCGCCGATGTCCAGTACCAGCTCGCCGTCGACCAGGACCCAGAGGTCGTCGTCGCCCGAGAAGGAGAAGGACAGGTCGTTGCCATAGACGTCCTTGTTGGCTGCATCACCCGGGGCGGCGGGCAGATAGAAGTCGATGTCGATCTTCATACCGAAGGCGTAGTTACTGCTGACGTGATCTTCCGAAGTGTTGTACTTGGCATCATAGACGTATTTTTCCTCGCCGGCAGATTCGTAAGTGTCGACTGTCTTGCCGTTGGTGTTGGCATAGGGGGAGTTGAAGGGCATGAAGTCGGATTTTGTGGCGGTCAGCTCAGCCGATGTGGCTTCCAGATAATCGTAGACATAGAAGCGCTGGGCGCTCTGATTATAGGATGCGGCATTGCGTGCCGAGTCGTAGTAGTAGTAACCGTAATAGTCACTGGTGGGGTTGGTTTCGATCTGGAAGAGGTGATCGCCTTCGCCAACATAGGTTTTACCCGGGAGGGTAGTCGTTGTTGAGAAGAGGGCATCGCGGATGGTGGTGTTGTAGATGCCGGTGGTGATTTTATCTGCACCGGGATACTCGTTGACACCGGAGCGACGGTTGTCGGGGTAGTCGAGGGTATCGTCGCCGCCGTAATCAAGGAAGATGAAGTCGAGGGTATCGCGGTTTTCATAATCGACCTTTCCGTCACCGTTGGTGCGCTGGACGATGGTCCAGTCTTCAGAATGGCTCGAACTGCTGATGGTGCCCGTCGAGTCTGCCGACAGGACATTGAACAGATAGGTGTAGTCAAAGACCTGGGTGGTGATAAAACTGTTGGTGGTGACCGTGTTGGCGACATGGGCATTGTATTCGCCGATGTCGTAGGTCGCGGCCTTCCAGTCGGCATAGAATACGCTGTTTTCCTCGATGATGACCGATGCACCGGGTGCATAGTATCTGTCGTGGGTGACATCATACCAGCCCTGGAGGACGTAGTCATACTTGGAGGGGGATACCCACTCGGAAGGCAGCTTCACGGTCGAACCGGCAACAACAGAACGCATTTCATTGGGCGATCCGCCATAGGACGAAAGGCCGCCCATGGTACCGTCCAGCCATACCGTGCACTGTTCGCTGGAGTCGAAATAGCCAAAGTAGAGGGGAGTGGCAGGGGTATTGTCATTCTCTTTGGCGACGCCAAATGTCAACGTATCTGCATTGAAAAGTGTACGATAATTCTGGCGGGTAAATGTGGCACCGTTGCCGCTTTTGGTCAGCGTATTGGGCTGGAGAACTGTGCGGATAAGGTTATTCGCGCCGGGAGAAAGGTAGAGATCGGTGGCGACATTTTGGATAATGTAGCCAGGAATATAGGTTTCTGTGCTGTAGGTAAAGCTCCACAGCAGAGTGTTGATGTCGTCAACCTCGGTATAGATGCTGCCATTCGCATTGATGGTGATGGGTACACCGACAATAGAACCCGAAATATCGGAGGGGCAGCTGAGGGCATAGTACTGATCGCCGGACTTGGCATAAATCAGGAACTTGCGATTCGAGGTAAAGATGTCGTCGTTGTAGTCGATGCTTCTGCCCACATAGGATAGATTGTCTGCGGCGCGGGGCAGTGCCAGCAGTGCAAAGGGGGAGTTTTCGGGGACGATGCCATAGCCAAGGATGGCAGGGTCATCGGCTTCGATGTAGTATTCTTCAACGGCATTGTTGGAATCGCCCCGGATGACCGTCATGCCGTATTCATCAAAGTCAACGACGATGGCCACCGCTGCGGCGGCATCGGCTTCATATTCGTATTCAAAGTCGTAGGTGACTTCTTCATCGGTGTCGCTGCGCAGGAAGAGCAGGCTGCCGATATCGGCAATGGAGCCGTCGGCAGGAACATAGAGGCCTTCTTCTTCCCATTCCAGACGCATGGATTCCGGGCCGGCATTGACAGGCAGCTCATCTGTTCCGGCATAGTGGAGACAGAAGGCGGCAAACATGGCCGACCAATCGCCGTAGGGATTGCCGTACCACTGGCCGTAACGGGTGATGCCATGGCGGATGCCATCCGGATCGACCTCGAAGTTCAGGGTGCTTTCGGTATAGCCCAGCTGCGAGTTGGCAACGGCGGCGACCGCCATGCCTGTGGACGGGATCTCGGAAAGGTCGGGCAGATCGGCTTCCCAATCGACCATGGTTTCGATATCGGCATCCAGATTGCTGTAGCAGTCTTCGGTATGGATGTGCTCTTCCAGCGGACATGCTTCCAGCGCCTGATAACATGCATCGGTGTGGAAATGTTCGGGAACACAATCGAGGCCGCAGCCCAGCTCGGTTTCGTCGGTCAGACATTCTTCTGTATGGACGTGGCCTTCTTCTTCGGTCAGACCGCAGCCAAAGCCGACGCCGATGTAGTAACATTCGTCGGTGTGGCGGTGGCCTTCGGTTTCTTCCTTGCCGCATACAAAGCTGTCTTCAACGAGGACGAAGCATTCGTCGGTATGCAGGTGGCCTT
>JAFYOK010000314.1 GCA_017560175.1 Clostridia bacterium
ACCATTCTGCTGGTTGACGAGGAACTGGGTCTCTAATCGTATGGCAAGGAAACAAACCCTTCAGTCACCCTTCGGGTGCCAGCTCCCCTTACCAAGGGGAGCCAAAAAATCCGCCCGTGGTAAGGGCGGGGGGATCGCGTTAGCGGTGGGATGAGGGACTAAGCCTTCCCTGTGTAAGGGAAGCCTTATCTGAACAACAAAAAACCGCCTCCCGATGGGAGGCGGTTTTTATATAGATGTGATTTACTTATTGCAGTAAGTAACGATGCGGTTGACAGCTTCCTGGATATTCTCGGTGGAAGTTGCCAGGTTGAAGCGAGCAAAAGTTGCCCACTTTTCGCCGCCGAACCAATCGCCGAAGTCGATGGCCAGCTTGCAGCTGTCCTGAATGAATGCCTTCATCTCCTCGGGCTTGACATAAGCGCCGAAGTCGACCCACTGCAGGTATGTGCCTTCCAGGGGAGATACAACTGCCTTGGGCAGCTTCTCTGCAAAGGTATTCTTGATGATCTCGGAGTTGGTGTAGATGATCTTGAGGACCTCGTCCAGCCACTCACGGCCGCCGCCAAAGGCAGCTTCAACAGCAACATTACCAAAGGCGTTGCCGGCGCTCATACGCAGGTCGGCCATGAACTCGTCATACTCAGCACGCAGCTTCTCGTCGGGCAGGATGACGTAGGAGTTCTGGCAGCCGGCCAGGTTGAAGGTCTTGGAACCGGCGGTGATGGCAACCAGCATATCCTCGTAGCCCTTGATGTTCAGGATCTCGGTATGCTCGTAACCGGGCATGATGAGGTCGTGATGGATCTCGTCGGCAACAACGAAGACATTGTGCTTGCGGCAGATCTGCAGCATCTGTTCCAGTTCCTCGCGCTTCCATACGCGGCCCGCGGGATTGTGGGGAGAGGACATGATGAACAGCTTGACGTTGTTGTCAACGATCTGCTTTTCGAAATCGACATAGTCGATGGTGTAAATGCCGTTTGTATTGACCAGGTCACTGGAGACCAGCTTACGGCCATGGTTGTTGATGGCGTCGAGGAAGGGGTAGTAGACAGGCTTCTGAACCAGAACAGCCTCGCCGGGCTGGGTCTTCATCTTGACATACCAGTTAACGGGAGAAACAACGCCGGGGGAGAAACGGATCCACTCGCGCTTGATCTCTACATCATGGTACTTCTTCTGCCAGTCGATGAAGTTCTGATAGTAGCCGTCGGGAATCTTATAATAACCGTAGATGCCGTACTGTGCATACTCTGTGCAGGCATCGATGACACACTGGGGAACCTTAAAGTCCATATCTGCGACCCACAGGGCCATCAGATCGGGATCGCCGAACTTAGCTTCCAGACCGTCCCACTTGTTGCAGTTGGAACCGATACGATCGACATACTTAATGACTTCGCTCATGGTAGTATTTCTCCTTTTATTTTAAAATTATTTTAAAACCAGTTCAAATCATATGCTCGGTGTGAGATCCCTCGACAGGCTCGGGATGACAAGGACACATCATGTTAACCTGTCATTCTGAGCGAAGCGACAGCGCAGTCGAAGAATCTCACGCCATTTTATAAACAGAGATATGTTTACAGGACACCCTTAACAGATGTCTTACCGGCCTTGCCCGAGGCGCAGAGGATCTCAAAGGCATCGCCCTTCTTGCCGCGGACGACCCACTCGGCTTTCTTGCGGAGGGGTGCGACCTGGCTGGTCGACTGGGAAATGCTCCAGCCGCTGGCCTTCAGACCGCCATGGCCTTCCAGATGACCCAGATCGGCCTTGACTTCGCCCTGCAGAACCTCGAGGCCGCTCATTTCCAGGCTGACACCCTTGAGGCGCTTGGACTTGAGGCCTTCCTTAAAGACATAGGTGGGCATATAGCCGATGTTGCCGACAACGGCCTCGACCTTGAATACATCCTCAGCCAGCTGTGTGGTCTTGAGGGTATCGATGGTCAGAGAGGGCAGCATCTTCATCATGCGGAGCATGAAACGGGTGTGCTTGGCAACTTCCTGCTCCAGATAGGGAGTGGGAGGATTCTGAGAAACGAACTTGACATCACAGCCGCCCAGTTCGACCTTACCCAGCTGGGGATGGTCAAACTCAGTCCACTTCATATAATGATCGGGGCCGACATTCTCATCGATCCACTTGATCATAGCGCACAGTTCGTCTTCCTTCTCCTCATCGCTCTTATCTTCACGGGGAGGATAGACAGGATGCAGACCCGAACGCTCGGCCAGATCCCAGCACTCGATGGTCATGGCAGGAATGCCGAGGCCAAAGTGGCAGAAATCGTCAAAACCGCCGCAGGTCTGGGGTGCCGACTGGGGCATGTAGTCATCGTAGACATTGAGGATAGGATAGCCGTTCTCCTGCTGTGCGATCTTGCCCATGGCTCTATAGAGGGCGATATCCGCCTTATTCGCCTGCTTTGCGCTCATATAACCGGGGGTGAAGAGGTTCTGACCGCCGGCGGTGTGCATATCGATAACGGCGCAGACATTGGGATGGGCCAGCAGGAAGTCGGCATTGGCCTTGGTCTCGGGGTTGGACAAGGGATAGTCGCCCGAACCCTTCTGCTGGTCTTCGGTCTGCCAGCCAATGGGATAGTTGCGGTTGAAGTCGTTGCCGAAAGGAGCGGGAGCATTCTCGATGTTGATGCCATCGTAGGCTTCCAGCAGACCTTCATCATAAACATTATAGAACTCACCGAACAGATCATCGGGCTGACGACGTGTCATAACACGGGGATCCTTTGCGGAAACCTTCCATGCGCCGTAAGGTGTCTTGACGCGCATCAGACGGATGACGCCGTCGCCATCCAGATCCTGGCGCTG
>JAFYOK010000315.1 GCA_017560175.1 Clostridia bacterium
ATTGGTGGCTCAATCATTGATACAGACTTTATCGAGGATTATCTCGGAATGCGAGTTGAGTCTGTCGATGAGGTAGAGGTTATCCGCCGCATGACAGAGGAAATATATGATAAGGAAGAGTTTGAAAGCGATTTTGGCAGATTCTACTATTTCGGCGGCCTGAAATACGATACCTCCCTGTCGGAGATCTATGGCCCCATCGATTTCAGCGGCCTGATCGAGCTGCGCAAGAAGGAAGTCTTTATTCCTCATAAATTCTTCAAGGCTTTCGACAAGCTGTCGGGACAGGCCATCCGTCTCTATCTGGCCATCAAGATGCTGGAGCATACCGACGAAAAGGCCACGCTGGAGAAGCTGGCCGAGCTGCTGAGCATTTCGGTCCGTGCGCTGCGCACCACCATGCAGGAACTGCAGGGCAGCGGCATGATCTATGTCACCGAAGGCATCCGCAAGCTGGGCATCCCCAATACATACCATACCGACCGATTCAATTCGGCGGTTGCCGGATATATGGCCCTGTCCTACAATGACATCAAGTCCTATGTCACCGAGCTTTACGAGCCGGGCAGTCGCGGCAACGGCGAGCTGAAGGTCTATCTGCACCTGCGCTGGAAGTTCTACAGCGGCAACATCTTCGTTTCCCAGGCCACCCTGGGCGAGACCCTGGGCCTGGCGCAGAATACCGTTTCGGTCATTGTCAACCGCCTGCAGGACCGCCATTTCCTCAAGATCGAGAAGGTCCACTATGGCCCCATGGAATCCTGCCGATATAAATTATTGAGATAAGCAAACGCCGTCCGAAAGGGCGGTGTTTTTGCGTCCCATCAGCTATACATTTTTCATTATGCATAGAAAAGGGAATAGGAGCATGCTATAATAAAAACAACAAACTGTCCTATATAATGACAAGGAAAAGAGGTATGGATATGAAAACCATAAGAAAATGGTTTGGCTTTGTACTGGTGCTGGCCACCGTACTGGCCATACTGACCGTTACTTCGTTTCCCGCAGCAGCGTCCGGCGCCTGCGGTGACAACGCGGTATGGGATCTGGCGGAAGATGGCATGCTGACCATCTCGGGCACAGGCCCCATGACTGAATACGGAAGCAACTCAAAGTTTCCCTGGTATGCCAATCGATCTGCCGTCAAAGCGGTAGTTATTGAGGATGGCATCACCACCATCGGTGCCAATGCGTTTAAGAGTCTTTCGGCGCTGACCGAAGTAACCATCGGCGACGGTGTGGAATCCATCGGCGCCAATGCTTTCGACAGCTGCTCGGCACTGAAGACCGTTTCCATCGGAGAGGGAACAATTTCTATCGGCAATTCTGCGTTTTACAACTGCACGGTTCTGCAGAGTGTATCTGTCGGTGAAGGCCTGACCTCCATTGGCACTTCTGCGTTCTCCACCTGTAAGGCGCTGACCGACCTGGATCTGCCCGAAAGCCTGGAGACCATTGGTACATCGGCCTTTTATTATTGCTCTTCGCTTCCTTCGGTAGAACTGGGCGATGATATCACCGTCGGTGAAAGAGCCTTCCAGAACTGCAGCAGCCTGACCGCCTTCTCCATGGGTGAGAATAGTGTCATCGGTAAGGATGCCTTCAAGAGCTGCAGCGATGCCATGGAAGTAGAGCTGGGCGGCAATGCCACCATTGGCGAATCGGCCTTTGCAAGCACCGGCATCAATACGCTGACCATCGGCGAGGGCGGCGCAGCCATCGATACCAAGGCATTCCAGTCCTGCACCAAGCTGGCCTCTGTTTCCATTGAAGATGGTGAGACTGCGATCGGCGCCAATGCTTTTGATGGCTGCTCGGCACTGAAGACGGTTTCCATCGGCGAAGGTCTGACCGAGCTGGGCGCTTCGGCTTTCTATAATTGCAAGGCGCTGACCAACCTGGATCTGCCCGAAAGCCTGGAGACCATCGGTACATCGGCCTTTTATTATTGCACTTCGCTTTCTTCGGTAGAACTGGGCGACGATGTCACCATCGGTGAAAGAGCTTTCAACAACTGCTCCGGTCTGACTTCGGTCACCATGGGTGACAATACCGTTATCGGCAAGGAAGCGTTCAAGAACTGCTCCAACCTCAAAACTATTGAACTGGGCGGCAACGCTGCCATTGGCGAATCGGCCTTTGCAAGCACCGGTGTCAATACGCTGACCATCGGCGAGG
>JAFYOK010000316.1 GCA_017560175.1 Clostridia bacterium
GATTTCCTTCACCGCAACCTCAATACCAATATCTATGGCTACATGGGCTTTATGGGCGATACCCCCGTATGCAGTGCCCTGCTCCATGTCATTGAACAGCCGGCCAACCGCTGGCACCCCAACGGTCGCTCGGCCACCGTCCTCAATGTCTTTACCTGGCCCGACTACCGCCGTCTGGGCTTTGCCGAAGGCCTGATGGAAATGCTGATGGCCCATGCCCGTACCCTCGACCTCTCCTATGTCGAGCTGCAGGCCGCACCCCAGGCCAAGGCCCTTTATGAAAAGCTGGGCTTCATCGTTCCGCCCAGCAAGAACACTCCCATGAAGTGCCCCATGATGCCCATCGAATATTAAACGCAAAATGCCCCGTCAGTTAGTTCTGACGGGGCATGATTTTTTATTTGTCTGTCAGATATTTTTTGCTGTGCCAGATCAGGAAGGTCAGAATCAAAACAAGACCTATGCCTACACCTCCATAAAAGACAGGCATGGAAACCGCTGTCCCTTCCATGAGGTAATAGAAACGCGCTGGGCTGCCGCCTGTGCCTGCAGCCACAAATACGCTGCTCAAATTGATCATCGCATGAACGATCATAGGATAAACCAAACTGCCAGTGACATAGGTCAGCATAGCCAAAATAGCCCCCAGCATACCGGTATTGAATACCATCCACAACGCATCTACAGCCGAAGAAAAACCGTTTAGCAAATGCACTAATCCAAAAACCAGCGAAGTGATCATAACTGCCTGCATTTTACCGCACTGCTTTTCGGTATGTTTCAGTAAATAACCGCGGAAAAGTAGCTCTTCACTAATGCCAGAGCCCAAACCGCTATGCAGAAAGACTGGTAGAAACACAGACCGCCAAGTCTCGGCATTCCACGGCTGGCTTACCCATCTGCCCGGAAACAGCAGACTCGGAATATAAAAAAGTGCAGGAATCAATACACCCATACTCAACAGCCAATGGTTCTTCTTCGGCAAACTAAGGCCAATCTCCCGCAGAGACAATCCTTTCTTTTGGACTGAAGTGTAAACAAAATAAAAGGTAATACCAATCAGCAGAGCGATTTGCCATAAGTCGTTCAGACCAAACTGAATACCGGTCAATAGAAAACGGGTCACTACAAAGAAGGAAACGGCAAGCAAAATGTCCCAAATTAGTTCTACAGTTTTTTTCATAAAGAACTCCTCTCTGAAAACACTTCGTAACCCTATATAAGCATACCTAATCAGATACGGCCAAATGGCCGCCCTCATCCGTCGCCGTTCGGCGACACCTTCCCCAAGGGGAAGGCTATACTGTCCTCACGACAATATCCGCCTTTTCTTTAATGCCAAAGGCCAAGAAATAATGCTCCTCCATGGGGATCCAGCGATTACGGAAGTTTTCCACCATATCGGGATTGCGCTTTGCAATGCGCTCGATCTGAAGTTCGGGGTCAATATCGACGAAAATACGCAGATCATAATCGAAATCCACATCGGGGCTCTGACAATAGGAGCCCTCGACAATGATGAGGTCATTTTTCTCCACAGCCTGTGTACCGTTGAGATGGCCTACCGAGCAATCGAAGACATTATACGCAAAGTCCTCACCGCTGCGCAGCTTGGGCGCGACTTCTTCGTTGAAGCGCTCGTAATGGACATTGCCGCCCGGCTGTGCCAGGCGCTCGGGGGTCTTCTGCTCAAAGGGCAGGAAGAAGTCATCCATGTGAACCAACGATGCAGAGAATACATCCGCCAACACCTGTGCCATGGTGCTCTTTCCGCTGCCGCAGCGGCCATCAATGGCAACAACGGCAGGCTTACGCAGCCCTTCAATGGCACGGATGGCTTCCAGATAGGGCAGATACTTCTTATCCACAAGGCGGTAATTGGCGCGATAGTGAGCCTTATAATGGTCGCTGTGGCTGACGGCCGGACAGCCCTTCTCCTGCCATGCAGCAATGCAGGCATCCAGCTCAGCACCGTCAAATGGCAAGGAGGCACGGATTTCAGCATCGTTCAGCATGGCCAGCACTTCCGATACGCCATCGGGTTTCTTCGGCCACAGATCGGCTGTGCGGCAGAACAGAGCAGCAAGGCGCATGGGCGAAATGCCGCAGCCGATATCGAGGCGGGCAGCATCCCCCTCCAGCGGCAGTACAACAGGCTGACCATCACTGGGCAGACCGGCGCTTTCCAATTCGGCCTCAATGCGTGCCTTCGCCATCTCGCGGCCGGGTGCCATATGGCCGGGACCGAAGACCGACTGGAAACAGAACTTGAGCAGGTCGGCAGGCTGCAGATGAGGATAGTCTTTGATATAAGCAAGTAAAGTGGGATACATGGATCTCTCCCTTTCTTTCGTTAATTTTATCGAAACTATCATACGATTTTTCACCCCGTTTTGTCAACTTTATTGCAAAATGCCATGGGCTGTGCTAAAATTAAAAAGGTGTTAAAAAACCACTGATTTTGAAATATTATAGAAACGGA
>JAFYOK010000317.1 GCA_017560175.1 Clostridia bacterium
GACGCCGCATGGTTTTGCCCATGCGGCGTCTTTTCGGTTCGCATACAGGTAAGGCTTCCCCCACGGGGAAGCTGTCACCGAAGGTGACTGATGAGGGCGGCCGTTCAGGCCGTATTTGGTTTGCAGCCAAAGGTAAGCAGTCCCTCTTCCGTCGCTCTGACGTGCGCCACCTGCCCCCAGGGGAAGGCTTGAGAAATGTACCTGCGGCCCCTACATGGTGCCGATTTTATGTCATGCAAATTGTAGGGGAGGGGTTTGCCTCTCCCGTGATAAGAGGGAGGCGAATACCGTTTGACATTTGAAGAACTCAAGCAGAAGGCCAATGACCTGCCCAAGGCACCGGGCGTCTATCTGATGAAGGACAGCGCCGGCGAGATCATCTATGTCGGCAAGGCCAAATCCCTCAAGAATCGTGTCAGCCAGTATTTTGCCAACCTGGCCTCCCATACCGCAAAGACAAGGCAGATGGTTTCCAAGATCGATCGGTTCGAGACCATCTTTGCAGGTTCGGAGTTTGAAGCCCTGCTTTTGGAAAATACGCTGATCAAAAAGCATAAGCCCAAATATAACATCCTGCTGAAGGATGACAAAGGTTATCCCTTTGTGGCCATCGGCAAGGGGGACTATCCCAAGTTTACCATCGAAGCTACCGTTAAGGATCGCGAACTGGAATATTACGGCCCTTACGGCGCCCGCGGCGCTGCCCATGCAGCCATCGAAATGCTGCAGCAGACCTTCCTGCTGCCCACCTGCAGCCGCGTTTTTCCCAGAGATATCGGCAAAGAGCGTCCCTGTCTGCGCTATCAGATGAAGAAATGCTGCGGTGTCTGCACCGGCAGGGTCTCGCCGGAGGAATACAAAGTCCTCATCGACCAGTGCCGTGCCCTGCTCAAGGGTGGCGGACAGGATCTGGAAAAGCAGCTGACCGCCGATATGGAGCGGTATGCAGAAGAACTGGAGTTTGAAAAGGCAGCTGCCTGCCGCGACCGCATCCGCAATCTGCAGAAGATGGGTCTGCGCCATACCGTCACCGGCGGACGTTTGTCTGACCGCGATGCGCTGGCCTTTGTCACCCTCGGTTCGCGTTCCTGCATCGCCCTGCTTTCTTTTGTACAGGGCAATCTCATCGATAAGAAGATCACCTTTTTTGACGGCCTGGAAGAAAACGATATGCCCGATGCCGTCGAAAGTTATATCAAACAATATTACGCCATCTTCCGCAGCGCACCCAAGGAGATCCTGCTGGCGGCATCGCTGGAGGATGTCTCTTCGCTGGAAGAATATCTCAGCGGCCTGCGTGGCAGCAAGGTGACCATCTCCTGTCCTCAGAGGGGAGAGCGCCTGCGTCAGGTTAAATTGGCCGAAAGCAACGGACGGCTGGAGCTGGAGACTCTGGAGCAGCGGGAACAGCATTCCCGAAAGCTGCTGGAGCAGCTGGCCGATATGCTGGCCATGGACGGACAGCCCGAACGTATCGAAGCCTATGATATCTCCAATACGGCAGGCGACCAGCCGGTCGCTTCCATGACGGTCTTTGTGGATGGACGTCCCTCCAAGAAGGCCTATAAGAAGTTTAAAATCAAATCGGCATTGGGCGGCGACGACTACGGTGCCATGGCCGAAGTCATTGGCCGCAGGCTGGATCGTGCGCTGAATGGCGACGAAGGCTTCCTGCCGCTGCCCGACCTGTTCCTCATCGATGGCGGCCAGGGTCAGACTCGTATTGCCAGAGAACAGCTGCTGCAGCGCGGCCTGGCCATCCCGGTTTACGGCATGGTCAAGGATGACCATCACCGCACCCGTGCCCTCATCGACCATGAGGGGCGAGAAATCGGCATCAGTGCCACACCTCCGATCTTTGCCTTCATCGGCCGTATTCAGGAGGAGACCCACCGATTTGCCATCGAATATCACAGAGAACGACGGGACAAGCAGATGCGCAAGAGCCAGCTGGACGACATTGAAGGTCTGGGCCCTGTGCGCCGCAAAAATCTGCTTGACCGATTTGGAACCATAAAGGCCATCAAAGCTGCCGACCTGGAGGACATCGCTGCCGTTGTCCCGCGCAATGTGGCCGAAAATATCAAAAGAAAGCTGGGTGAGTAAAGATGCGCATCATCAGCGGCCGCCTGCGCGGCAAAGCGCTGGAAGCGCCCAAGGGCATGACCACACGCCCCACCACCGATAAAGTCAAAGAATCTATTTTCAATATCATTCAGTTCGACCTGCCCGATGCCCGTGTTCTCGACCTGTTTGCCGGTTCGGGCCAGCTGGGTCTGGAAGCCCTGTCGAGAGGTGCCCAATCCTGCGTTTTTGTCGAACGCGACCGTGCATCGGCCATGGCTGTCGAAAAGAATATCCGCGCCTGCAATCTGCAGCCGGGAGAGGCCAAGCTCTATAAGGGCGACGCCATCGGTTTTCTTGCCATGCAAAAGGAACACAGCTACGATATCATCCTGCTCGATCCTCCCTATGGCGGAGAGCTGCTGCGTCGGGCGCTGGCCGACATTGCACAGTATGACATTCTGGCCGAGGGCGGTATGATCCTCTGCGAAAAGGCCCCCGAGGATGTCATTGAGCCTCTGCCCGAAGGCTACAGCCTGCTGCGCGAATACAAGTATGGACAGATCATGCTGTGTAAGGTCGCGCGCACAGAAGGGGAGGAGAACGCATGAAGATCGCCGTTGTTCCCGGCAGCTTCGATCCGCTGACCTGCGGCCATGTCGATCTGGTGCGCCGTGCCGCAAAGATGTTTGATTCGGTCTATGTCGTTGCCATGATCAACGATCAGAAGAGCTATACCTTCACCAATGAGGAGCGACTGGACATCATGCGTCATGATCTGGACGGTATTCCCAATGTTACCGTTGAGTTTTCCGACGGAATGCTGTATGATTATCTTAGGGAAAAGGGCGCTTGTGCCATTGTCAAGGGTATCCGCAGTCCTGAAGACACCGACTATGAGATCTTTATGGCCAATTTCAACCGTGTGCATTGCCCGACAGCCGATACCATTCTGCTGCCGCCCCGCCATGGCTTTGAAAAGATCAGCTCCTCTTATGTCAAGGAGAGATGCCGCAAGGGATCCTCACTGGAGGGTCTGGTCACCAAGCGCACAGCCCAGTTGCTTATGAAAAAAATGGAGGTTTAAATAATGGCTGGAAATGTAATTGACGAACTGGTAAATACACTGTATGAAACCATTGACGATGCGCCTTCTGTTCCCCTGAGCAGCAAGTGCATCATTGAAAGAGAGAAGGCTCTCGATATTCTGGAAGAGATCCGCGCCAACCTGCCCGGCGAGCTCAAGATGGCCAGCGAGATCGTAGAAAAGCGCAAGGACTACATCGATGCAGGTCAGCGCGAGTACGATTCCAAGGTCAAGCAGGCCGAGGAAGTTGCCAAGCAGAAGGTCAACGAGCATGAGCTGGTCATCGAAGCACGCAAGCGCGCTGCCGAGATCATTGCCAATGCCGAGAGCCGTTCCAAGGAGCTGATGCGTGCCGCCGCTGCCTACTGCGACGATGCCATCAAGCGCACCGAAGTCACCGTTGACCAGACCCTGGATCAGCTCAAGACAACACGCACACAGTTCCTCAACGCCATGAAGGAATATAAGTAATTTCCGATTTTCAAAAGGATATCCACCAAGAGAAAAAAGCCGCCCGGAAAGGTTTCCGGGCGGTTTTTATGCTATCGTTTAAGTCATACATCTACGAACGGATGTTCTTAAATGGAAAAAGTGGGTAAATTTACCGTAAAAAGGCGCTTTCAGGGGCACAAAACTTCGCTTTCGACTATTGCAAAATTTTTAGCTGAAATATATAATGTATCTATATAAAACCATTTTGTGGTGAAGTGTGTCATTTCGTGGTTAAACGGTGGAGGTGAAGCCCTGATGCGAGGTGAATATCTGCATTCGGTCGATGCCAAGGGGCGTATGATCTTCCCCGCCAAGCTGCGTGAAGAATTGGGCGAAGGCTTTGTTATTTTCAAGGGGCTCGACGGCTGCATCTGCGTCTATTCCAAGGAAGACTGGGATGCCTTTGAAAAGAAGATCGCCGGTCTGCCGGTGGCCAAAGCCAGAAAGCTCCAGCGCTTTTATTCGGCCAATTATCCCTGCGAGCCCGATGGACAGGGCCGCATCCTCATTCCCCAGAGTCTGCGTGATTATGCAGGCATCCAGAAGGACGTCGTGGTCGCCGGTATCCAGCGCCGCGCCGAAATCTGGGATGTGGAGAGATGGAGAGCCTATAACGAAGAACTGACCAGTGACGAAATTGCAGAACTGATGCAGGAGGAAGAGATTTAATATGGAATTTGCACACGTTTCCGTCCTGCCCGGCGAATGCATGGACGGTCTGAATATCAAGCCCGATGGCATTTATGTCGACGGTACCACCGGCGGCGGCGGACATTCGTATCTGATCGCATCGCAGCTTTCCGACAAAGGTCGCCTGATCTGCGTCGACCGCGATGATGATGCGCTGGCTGCTGCAGGCAAGCGCCTGGCACCTTTGGGCAAGAATATCACCTTTGTAAAAAGTAATTTTAGCAGAATCAAGGACGTTTTGGAAGAGCTGGAGATCGAAAAGATCGACGGTATCCTTTTTGACCTGGGCGTTTCCAGCTATCAGCTGGACAATGGTGAACGAGGCTTCTCCTACATGACCGATGCCCCCCTCGATATGCGTATGGACCGCCAGCAGGCCATGACTGCCTATGACGTTGTCAATACCTACAGCCGCGATGATCTCAAGCGCATCATCAAGGACTACGGCGAAGAGCGTTATGCCGGTCCCATTGCCGCAGCCATCTGCCGCCGCAGAGAGGACAAGCCCATCGAGACCACCCTGGAACTGACCGACGTCATCAAGAGCGCCATGCCGGCTGCCGCCAAGCGCGAGAAGCAGCATCCTGCCAAGCGTACATTCCAGGCCATCCGTATCGAAGTCAACTCTGAGCTGTCTTCGGTCGAACAGGCCATGGTCGATTCCATCGATTGCCTGGCACCCGAAGGACGCATTGCCGTCATTTCCTTCCACTCGCTGGAAGACCGTCTGGTCAAGCGTGCCTTTGCCAACGCAGCCCAGGGCTGCACCTGCCCCAAGAGTTTCCCCGTTTGCATCTGCGGCAACAAGCCCAAGGTCAAGCTGATCTCGAGAGGCGTTATCACGGCCACAGAAGAGGAACTGGAGGCCAACCCCCGCTCCCGCAGCGCCAAGCTGCGCGTTGCCGAAAAGCTGTAATGCTTTTCACAGATTGTGAGAAAAATTAAGAAGAAATCGATTTTTAGTATAGAGTACCCCGGCCTCCGTTCTGAGGCCTGAAAGGTGTGTGATGAGAATGGCTTATGCAGCACAGGCAGCCGAACGATCTTTTGATTATGAGATCGGCCATGTGGCTACCCCTGAATTGACGGCTCTGCCCGAAAATAAGAATATCAAGCGTCCTGTACCCCGCAAGGCGCCCTACTTTAAGTATATCACCATGTGTGCCTGCGTCTTTGCCGGCCTCATGTGTATTCTGACCAGCTACAATCGCGTCAATGAACTGACCACCAAGGCTGCCAAACTGGAAGCGCAGCTGATCGAGCTGGAAAGTACGGCAAATGCCCTCAATGCCAAGAAGGAACAGCGCTTCAATCTGGCCTATGTTGAACAGGTGGCCACCGAAGAACTGGGAATGGTCAAGCTGGACAAGAACCAGATCACCTATGTGGCGATTTCCAATCCCGAAAAGATCACCGTCGCTGCCAAGGACACAGAAAGTACCCCGGGTCTGGTCGCAGGCATCGTCAAGAGCTTTAACGCCGTTGTGGAATATCTCAACTGATACGGCGATATAAATGAATGCGGTCCGATTGCCGGACGCGCCGAGTAACTTTGACCGAGGAGTAAGGAAGGGCAGCCTGTGCTGTCTTTCCTTGCTCTCGTTTTTTCATTGGAGGATCTCACAGAAACCATGCAAAGAAAAGCCGACAGCCAGATGAGATGGAAGCTGCTGTTTGTCGCAGTTGCTTTTGGCATTGTATGCTTTATCATTCTGACAGCCCGCATCTTCTATCTGCAGGTGGCCAAGTATGAGGAGTATCAGCAGCGTGCCATCAGCCAGCAGACCCGCGACACTGTCATCGAAGCCGACCGCGGCACCATCTACGACCGCAATATGAAACCGCTGGCCATCAGCGCAGGTACCGAAATGGTCACGCTGGAGGCCGTCAATATCGAGGATGACGATCTGATCCCTGTCATTGCACAGGCACTGAGCGATATTCTGGAGCTGGGCTATAACGAAACTCTGGCCAAGGTAGAGAAGAAGGCCAAGTATACCGTCATCAAGCGCCAGGTCGAGAAGGAGACCGCCGATCAGATTCGCGCCTTCTGCAAGGAGCAGAAGCTGACCAACGTTATCTTCCTGCACAAAGATACCACCCGTTACTATCCCTATGGCAACTTCCTTTCCCATACCCTCGGCTTTGTCGGCAGCGACAACCAGGGTCTTTACGGTCTGGAAGCCTATTATGATGAGGAACTGAGCGGCATCGACGGCCGCGTCGTCAAGGCGGCCAACGCCCAGGGCGGCGAGATGCCTTTTGAATATGAAATGTACTACGAGGCCCAGGACGGCAACAGCCTGGTTCTGACCATCGACGAGGTCGTTCAGCACTATCTGGAAAAGAACCTGGAAATGGCTTATGCCGACAACAAGGTTGCCGACCATGTTACCGGCATCGTCATGGATGTCGATTCGGGCGCCATTCTGGCCATGGCCAACTATCCCGACTTCGACCCCAACAATCCCTTTGCGCTGACCGATGAAGAGCTGCAGGGGCAGATCGACCAGCTGGTGGCCAAGAAGGCCAAGAAGGAAGGTCTTTCCACCGAAGCGGCAGCGGCCATTACGCTGACCGAAGAGGAGACCAAACAGGCGCGCAGCGATGCGCTGACCTCCAAATGGCTCAACAGCGCCGTCACCTATGCCTATTATCCCGGCTCGACCTTCAAGATCCTGGTTTCGGCCATGGCGCTGGAGGAACATGCCACATCCCTGGGTTCGTCTTTCTATTGCCCCGGCTACAAGCAGGTTGAAGACTGGCGTATCCGCTGCTGGAAGCCTGCCGGCCACGGTGCGGAGAACCTGGTGGATGCCATCAAGAACTCCTGTAACCCTGCGTTCATCGAGATCGGTGCATCGCTGGGCAAGGCAAACTTCTATAAGTATTACAAGGCCTTTGGCCTCAACGAAAAGACAGGTGTTGACCTGCCGGGCGAGTCCAACGGCAACATCTGGGCCTATGATTACATGGGCCCCGTAGAACTGGCCACCGCATCTTTCGGCCAGAACTTCGAAATCACCCCTCTGCAGCTGATCACTGCCGTTTCGGCAGTTGCCAACGGCGGCCATCTGGTCACCCCCCATCTGGTCGATTCCATCATTGATCAGGACGGCAATACCGTCTGGTCGTCGGAAACCAACGTCGTTCGCCAGGTCATTTCCGAAGAGACTTCCCGACTGATGAGTGATATGCTGGAAAAGGTCGTTTCGGAAGGTACCGGTAAGAATGCCTACGTTGCCGGCTACCGCGTTGCCGGTAAGACCGGTACCACCGAGAAGATCGCCAAGCAGAACGAGACCGGACGAGATGACCTGCGCATTTCTTCCTTTATTGCTTATGCACCGGCGGATGACCCCGAGATCGCCATGCTGATCCTGCTCGATGAGCCTACCGTTTATCCCGTCACCGGCGGTATTACGGTCGCGCCCGTTATCAAGCGTGTTATGGAAGATGTTCTTCCTTATCTGGAAGTCGAGCCCGAATATACCGCACAGGAACAGCAGAAGCTGGATACCACCGTTCCCAATACCGTCGGCATGACCGTCGACCAGGCCAAGACCAGCGCCCAGGCGGCAGGCCTCAACGTCCGCACCGTCGGCAATGGCACTGTGGTCACAGCACAGGTACCTGCCTTCTCGGCATCGGTTTCCCGTGGTTCCACCATGGTTCTGTACACCGACAGCGATGCACCCGAGGGTACTGTCACCATGCCCGACCTGACCAATATGACGGTCGCACAGGTCAAGAATACCATGCAGCATTACGGCCTCTACTATAAGAGCGGCGGTACCGAATACGGTTCGGGCAATCTGGTCGTCCGTAAGCAGGATGTTGCAGCCGGCAC
>JAFYOK010000032.1 GCA_017560175.1 Clostridia bacterium
AAAACAATTTGCTTTACTTTGCTCCTGTGGTATACTGTTTCTATACATTATATATAATATAAGGAGGCTCATCCCTATGAATGCTGTTATTGAAAACATACTGGCCAGAAGAAGCTACCGTGCATTAGCCGACAAAAAGATCGAAAAGGCAGATCTTGAACTGATCGCCAAGGCAGGCCAGTACGCCCCCAGTGCTATGAACCGTCAGACTTTCCAGATCACCGTCGTCACCAACGAAGAGGTCATCAAGAAGCTCTACACCGCCATCCCCAAGTATATGGAAGGCATCGATGCCTCCAAGTATAACTTCTACGGCAGCAAGCACCTGATGATCGTTTCCGACCTGGCTTCCAGCGAGATCGGCCAGATGGACTGCGCCTGCGTCGCCGAGAACATCTTCCTGGCTGCTGAGTCCCTGGGCATCGGTTCTGTATGGGTCAACCAGCTGCGCAACACCTCCGATGGTGAAGAAGTCCGTGCTGCCATGACCGAAGCCGGCATTCCTGCCGACCACAGAGCATGGGTCATCTGTGCTCTGGGTTATCCCGTCGAGAAGATCACCCACAAGGAAAAGACAGCTAAGATTCATTTCTGCGAATAACAACTGAACATAAAAAGCCGCCTCATCGAGGCGGCTTTTTTCATGGATTAAAACTCCAGGTTGGTCAACATAGTAACGGTGATCTTGATAGCGGCTTCGCGGCTCAGTTTGCCCCAGGGGTCAAAGCGGCCATTGCCGATACCATCGATGATACCGTTGGCATTCATAAAATAGACGTAGGGAACGGCATAGCTGCTGATGCTGCTGCCGTCGGCAAAGGGTGTGGAACCTGCGGTGGACAGCTTGCTGCCGTTGCCTGCCTTGCCGTAACAGATGGCTTCATAGGTACGGCCCAGCATAGTTGCGCCCTGCTCGCGGGTCAGGTAGCCCGAAGGCTCAAAGGTAGTTGCCGATGTGCCGTTGACGATGCCCAGATTGTAGGCTTTGAGGACATCGGCAGAGGTGCAGTCGGTAAAAGGGTTATCGTTTGCCTTGGCGGCTGTTTTTTCAATGACACCCTCATAGAGTGTGACGGCCAGGGCAGCGAACTCTTCGCGGGTGATATTCTGGGTCATGTCGGTATGTTTCAGAATATCGGGGATGAGGCCGATCTGCTGGGCAGTGGACAGGTAATTCTGTGCCCATGCCGAGCATTTGCTCCACTGAGATGCGGCCAGCTGGGTGTTGTCGATGCCCATATAGATATAGGGATGGCGGCCCATGTTGTGCTGGGCGCGGATGGCATCGGTATAGCTGTGATCCCATGTGTGGCGCTTGGCCCACTCGGCATCACTGGTCTGCATGAAATAGGTATGGGGGACCTTGCCGCCGCTGTAACCTGCATGATCCATGCGGACATCCAGCCAGTAAGGTGTGCCATTGACATAGACCATATTCCACTTGTGCATGACAGCCGAGCCGTCACGGTTGATAAAATCGCCGGGGATGATGTAGTTCTCATATCCCAGATGCATGAGCAGCAGGGAGAGCAGCGATGCGTAATAGAGGCAGTCGCCTGTACGGTAGACGGCCATCTGCGCCGCATAGTAACCGATGGTATAGGGGGTGTTGTAGCCGTTGTCCCACCAGCTGTCAAGGGCATTGAAGCTGGTCATCATGGCTGCCCTGCCCTGGGACAGCTCGGTATAGAAACGGTCGCTCCAGTTCTGCTGCTGGGCCATCAGTGCGTTATAGTCGATGTACTCCTTGTCCCAGCTGCCGGTGCGGCTGCAGTTTTTGATGATCCAGTCATAGACGGCCTGGATGCGTTCATAGTCACCGCTGATCTGGCGTGCGCCGATCTCATCGAGGATGATCTCGGCCATGGCATCGCCATCCCAGTAGCCCAGATAGATAGGCACACCGGCGGTGGCGGCATGGGCAGTGGGCAGGACCGAGCAGAACAGCATGACGGCCATCAGCAGGGAAATCAGACGTTTTCTCATTTTTTCTCTTCCTCTTCCCATGCTTTCCAGACTTCGGGGCAATAGCCGACGGTGGCCTTTTTGCCGTTGCGGACGATGGGGGTCTTGAAGAGGCCGGGATTGTCCAGCAGCTTGTCTTCCTTATCGAGGTCATTGTTGAGGTATTCGATATAGAGATCCTGATACAGAGCGCAGTCCTTGTCGATCAGCTTATCCATGCCGCCGACGGCCTGCTTGACGCTCTTGTATTCACCATTGGACATACCGTATTTGACCAGATCGATGTCCTGGACCTTGATACGGCGCTCCTTGAAGTAGCGCTGGGCCTTTTTTGTATCAAAACACTTGCTTTTGCCAAAAATCTGAATGTTCATATTGTGGCTGCCTCCTCTTCTGCTTCATAAAGTTCCAGCAGGCGTTCTTCCAGCTGTTCCTTTTCTTCCACCAGCTTGGCCAGCAGGACATAGTCGTTCTGGTTCTGCTCGGTCTCGCTGTCGATCTCTTCGATACGCTTTTCGATGCGGCTCATTTCCTTCTGGCGCTCCTTGCGCTGCTTTTCCAGCTGCTTGAGGTTGCCGCCCTTGTTCTGGGGCTTTTCCTTTTCCTTCTTGGGTTCGGATTCCTTCTTGGGAGCGTTGTTCTGCAGAGCCAGAGCACGCAGGCGCTCGACTTCGCGCTTCTTGAGGAATTCGTCATAGTTGCCGCTGTAATCGAGGATCTTGCCGTCCTCTACCTGCCAGATACGGGTGGCAAAGCGGTTGATGAAGTAACGGTCGTGGGAAACGAAGATCATGGTTTCGGAGAAATCATCGATGGATTCCTCCAGCCATTCACGGGAGATAAGATCGAGGTGGTTGGTGGGCTCGTCGAGGAAGAGAGTATTGACATTCTCGCTCATGAAAAGACACAGCTTGAGACGGGTCTTTTCGCCGCCCGACAGGACGTTGACCGTCTTGAAAACCTCTTCACCGCGGAAGCCGAAAGAGGCCAGGCGGTCGCGGGCGGCCTGGGTCGAGCAGTTGGTCTCGTAGAGCAGGGTATCTACCAGATTACGTTCGGGATGGTCGAAGGAGACGACCTGGGGCAGATAGCCGGTCTTGACGCCGACACCGTCCATGACAACACCGCCCATGGGAGGCAGCTGACCGAGGATGGTGCGCAGCATGGTGGTCTTGCCGCAGCCGTTGGGGCCCAGCAGAGCGATGCGCTCGCCCTTGAGAACCAGAGCATTGAACTCTTCCACCAGCTTCTTATCGTAGCCGCAGGCCAGGTCGACGATGTTATAGACCTCGTCACCCGAGGCGTCGGCCATCGAGAAGCGGTTTTTCATCTTGACCGACTTGCGCATGGTCTCGATGCGTTCAATACGATTGAGGCGCTTCTCCATGGCAAAGGCACGCTTCATGACCTTCTTATTGCCAAGACCCCAACCCTTCATGCGCTCGACAGTAAAGGCCAGGCGCTCGATCTCCTTGTCCTGGCGCTTCTTGGCGGCTTCCAGCTGCTCGCGCAGTTCTTCCTTACGGTCGACATAATAGCTGTAGTTGCCGGGGAAAGAGGTGATGACGCCCTCTTCCAGCTCGAGGGTACGGTTGGTGGCCTCGTCGAGGAAGTAGCGGTCGTGAGAAATGATAAGGGCGGTGCCCTTGTAGGTCTTGAGGTAGTTTTCCAGCCAGCGGATGGTATCCAGGTCCAGGTGGTTGGTAGGCTCGTCCAGCAGCAGGATATCGGTACCCGACAGCATGATACGCGCCAGGTTGACACGGGTCTTTTCGCCGCCCGACAGGCTCATAAAGAAGCGATCCTGCATTTCGGGGGGGATATCCAGACCGTTGGTCATAATATTATACTGGGTCATGTACTCATAGCCGCCCATGGTCTCATAGGCTGCTGTCAGCTTTGCATAGCTGTCCATGGCATAGGGGTCGGTATCCATCTTCTGCTCCAGCTCGCGCATCTTGCGCTCGGTCTCGAAGATATGCTCAAAGGCGGTAAAGAGGACGTCACGGACGGTGACATCTTCGGGATATTCGGGCAGCTGCTCCAGCAGGCCGACGCGGCCGTTCTTGTTGATATAGATCGAGCCGGAATCATGGTGCATCCGGCCGGTGAGGATCTTGAACAGGGTGGTCTTGCCGCTGCCGTTCTGACCGATCAGGCCGACGCGCTCTCCCTTGAAGATCTCAAAGGAGATATCCTTGAGCACATGATGCTCGCCAAAATATTTATTTAATTGTGTAACGGAAATTTCAGCCATAATATATTATACTCCTTTGTTGAGGGCCGATACGTCCTGCGCAAGTTCTTCACAGAAGCGAGCGGCAGTACTGTCCTCTTTGTCATCATCATCCGAGACAACATAATTGAAAAGTTCGCAGAAGATGATCTTGAGGATGGCGGCCAGAGGGGTCGAAATCAGCATACCCAACGGGCCGAAGAGCTGATTGACGGCCAGCAGGGAGAAGAGAACGGTGATGGGATGGATGCCGGTGGCATCGCCTTCGATCTTGGGAGCAAGGACATTGCCTTCAAGCTGCTGGACGATGAGAACATAGACGGCTACGCCTGCGGCAAAGGAAAGGCCGCCGGTGATGGCCGCATAGAAAATCTCAATGATACTGCCGATGATCGAGCCGAAGTAGGGGATGAAGTCCAGGCAGAAGGACATGATGGCAAAGACGAAGGCATACTGGATGCCGAAGCATTTGAGGCCGATGAAGATGGCGATTGCCATACAGCTCGAGATCTTGAAGCGGGACTTGATATACTGCTTGCCGATGTTGTTGGCTTCCGAAAGAATATGGGCGACCTTATCGCCGATGGCCTTGGGCAGGAAACAGATAAAATCCTGCAGCAGCTTCTGACCGTCCAGCATGAAATAGATCATAACGATGATGATGACGACCAGGTCGAAAATCTGCAGAGAAAGGTTAATCATGGAGGTCAGCAGATTCAATGCAAAGGAGAGGATATAGGTATCACTCTGTGCGATAAAGTCACTGATCGACTGGATGACTTCCGCAGGTACATGGAGATGTTCCAGGTAACGGGTGACGGTATAAACCAGATTGTCGAAGTTGGCAGCATAGGTCTGCAGGTCATGGATCAGGCCGGAGACCTGCTGGACCAGATAGGGCAGGGTCAGGGAGATCAGCAGACTGACGATGGTGATGACAATACCAAGGGTGACGGCAACGGCTTTGCCGCGGCTGGCGCCGGTCTGCTTCATAATATATTTAACAGGCGGATTGAGCAGGTAGGCCACGACCGCCGAGAAGAGGAAGGTCAGAAGGGTATTCCAAAAGGTCAGGACACCGGCTGTGACGGCGATGATCAGGCAGGTTAGGACAAAGAGTTTTGTGTTTTTCAAGCAGCACACCTCGCATCTGCAGATTGGCGGAAAAGGTCAGTTTTCCCATAATAAAGTGTATATTTACATTATAGCCAAAAGACTTTTTTTCCTCAAGAGAAAAGAAAAAATATTTTGAAAAAATTAAAAAAAGTACTTGCATTCTGAAAAGAAGTGTGCTATTATAATCAAGCAGTCACGACAGAGGACAGCAAACAAACAAGCGCCGTTAGCTCAGCTGGATAGAGCGTCTGGCTACGGACCAGAAGGTCAGGAGTTCGAATCTCTTACGGCGTGCCAAAGCCCACATCGAAAGATGTGGGCTTTTGTTTTTGTCTAAGGCTTCCCTGTGTATACCCATAGGGCACTTAGGGAAGCTGGCATCCGGAGGATGACTGATGCGTTGTCTATTATTTGCGTCCGAGGGACACAATATTTCCAATAAAGTTTAATTGAATAAACAACTCACCCACCATTGCCGCCAAAAGGCATGGCAATGGTCCCCCCTCCCTTACACAGGGAGTGCTTCAGTCCCTCATCCGTCGCCTTGGCAGGCGCCACCTTCCCCCGGGGGAAGGCTTTTTCCCCGTGCAACCCATAGTTGCGGCATAGTTGCTGGCGCAACCGACCTGTTTTTGCTATACTGAAGGCAGAAAACAGGAAAAGAGGGTGTTTTATGAAAATCTCCTTTATTGGCATATCGATTGCATTGATCGTCCAGCTGGTGAATATCGTCCTCATTGGCTATCTGTTCTATCTGCTCATCCGTGCCTTGCGAAAGTATATCAACAGTTCTGAAGTTCGTCAGGAAAAAGCCGAAATGAAAAAGAGCCTGGGTGAAGCCATCAAAGCCCATCGCACACGCTGCGGTATGACACAGGAGTTTCTGGCCGAACAGCTGGGTGTATCCCGTCAGGCAGTCTCCAAATGGGAGAGTGGAAAGGCCGACCCCAGTACGTCCAATCTGCTGGCCTTGGCAAAATTGTTTGATATCTCTCCCGAAGAGCTTTTACGGGAAGTCGAACGATCATCTTTTATATAATATAGTGTAGTCCCCCGATCACCCGGGCGGGGGATTTCTTTTTGCCTTGACATCCCGAGGGGCAGAGAGTAAGATTTTATTAGCTAAAGTAAAGCAAATATTTTCTTGGGGGAAAAAGAAATGAATAAAGTCGTATTGATCCTGGTCGACGGTATGCGCCCCGACGGTATGATGGCCTGCGGTCATCCCGAAGTCGAATATCTGCGCACAAATGGCAAGACCATTCTGGAAGGCCGCACCGTTATGCCTTCGGTTACGCTGCCCTGCCACATGTCGCTCATCCATTCGGTCGATCCCGAGCGCCACGGTGTTACCACCAATACCTATTCGCCCATGGTTCGCCCGGTCACAGGCCTCTTTGAGCAGCTGGATAAGTTCGGCAAGAAGAGTGCTTTCTTCTACAGCTGGGGCGAACTGAAGGATCTCTATAAGCCCGGCGCACTGGCCGATGCTTATTTTGTTTCGGGTCACCATCATCTGTGGACAGCCACCGATACGCTGACCGATGCTGCCATCGAGTATCTCAAAAACGAAGATCCCGATTTTGTCTTCCTCTATCTGGGCGAGACCGATGAGGTCGGCCATAAGAGCGGCTGGATGAGTGAAGATTATACCGCCGCTGTTAACCGTGCCTTTGGCGCCATCGAGCGCGTCCGCAAGGCCCTGCCCGAGGGATATGTTCTGATGGTCACAGCCGACCACGGCGGCCACGAGCGCATCCACGGCACAGATCTGCCCGAAGATACCACTATTCCGTTCCTGGCCTACGGTGAGGGCTATGCCGCTGGTACAGCATTTGAAGCCTTCGACATCAAGGACATTGCACCCACCATCGTCAAGCACCTGGGTCTCCCCTCCGATGGTGACTGGGAAGGCAAGGCGCTGATTTGAGTTCTGTCAAAAGTCAAAAGACGGTCAGCCGCAAAGATATCAAGGTCTTCATGCTGCTGTGTGCCGTCGTCTATTTCTGCAGTTATCTGACCCGTCTGGGCTATGCTGCTGTCATGGTCGAAATGATCTCCAGCGAGGGTTTCACCCGTGCCGGTGCATCGACGGCCGTCACGGCTCTCTTTATTGCTTACGGCGCAGGCCAGATCGTCAGCGGTTATCTGGGCGACCGTCTGGCTCCGCAGAAGATGATCTTCTGCGGTCTGCTGGTCAGTTCGGCCATGAATCTGCTCATTCCGCTCTGCCCCACCACCGGCCTGATGACGTTGGTCTGGTGTGTCAACGGTTTCGCCCAGTCGATGATGTGGCCGCCGCTGGTACGCATCATGGCTGAGCTGCTGTCGGAAGAGGATTATAAGATCGCGGCCACCCGTGTCAACTGGGGCAGTTCTATGGGTACCATCGTCATCTACCTGCTGGCGCCCGTATGCATCACCCTGTCGGGCTGGCGCCTGCTCTTCCGTTTCACCGCAGCCATTGCCATTATGGTCGCCTTTATCTGGATCCGCAGCTATGGTCCTCTGCGTGCCCGTCTGCTGGAAGGTGTGGAGAAAAAGACCGTCCGTGTCGGTGTTGTACAGGCACAGGCCGAGAAGAAACTGGACGGCAAGGCCTTTACCCTGCTGGGTATTATGATGATCGCCATCGTCATGCAGGGCAGCCTGCGCGACGGCATCACAACATGGATGCCCTCCTTTATTGCTGAATCCTTCGACCTTGGCAACTCCATCTCCATTCTGACTTCGGTTGCCCTGCCCATCTTCACCATTTGCGTATTGCAGGCCACCGCATGGCTCAATAAGAAGGTCTTTCCCAACGAGCTGCATTGTGCATCGGTCATTTTCGGTACAGGTGCCATTGCTATGATCGTTCTGAAAACCTTGGGCGGCAGCTCCTTTGCCCTGTCGGTGGCTATGCTGACGGTGGGTGCCGGCTGTATGCACGGTGTCAACCAGATTCTGATCTGCACGGTGCCCAAGTTCTTTGAGAATACAGGCAAGATCTCGCTGATCTCAGGTGTTCTCAATTCCTGCACCTATGTGGGCAGCGCCCTGTCCACATACGGTCTGGCGCTGGTCACCGATGCCTTCGGTTGGGATGCAACCCTGGTCATCTGGTGTGTTGCTGCTGTCATCGGCACCGCCTGCTGCATCATCAACATCAAGCGTTGGAAATCCTATACAGATACCCTTTAAGGTCAAAAGCCGCCCGTACGGGCGGCTTTTTCTGTTACTGCTGCTTCATATTTTCGGCCAGCTTGCGTGTTTCTTCTTCCGACTGGGGGACATTGGCCGAATGGACCATGGTGATCTGCACCAGTTTGGGCTGCTTTTCAAAGGCTTTGTTGCGCTTCTTGGTCAATACACTCACCTCCGGGAATTAGTATGCCCCATTCCTTAGCGGTTTTCTTCATTGACATAAAGATTGCATAATAGTATGATAGAAACCGTAAGAAAAAGAAGAGGAGAGTGTATCAAAATGAAAGAATACCTCGATATGTTCCTCGCCTTCGCGCGCGTCGGTGCACTGACCTTCGGCGGCGGCTATGCCATGCTCCCCATCCTGCAGGCAGAAGTTGTCGAGAAGAAGAAGTGGATCACAAACGAGGAGATGATGGACTTTTATGCCATCGGTCAGTGCCTCCCCGGTCTGATCGCTGTTAACACAGCCAGCTTCATCGGCCAGAAGCTCAAGGGCGTCAAGGGCGGCTATGCCTGCGCTCTGGGCGTTGTATTCCCCTCGCTGGTCATCATCACCATCATTGCGGCCTTCATCAGCGGTTTCTCCGATCTGCCTGTTGTCCGCAATGCCTTTGCCGGTATCCGCGTCTGCGTCTGCGTTCTGATCCTGAACGCCGTCGTCAAGCTGTGGAAGAAGGCCATTGTCGACTGGAAGACCTTTGTGCTCTTTGCCATCGTCTTTGCAGGCTCGACCTTCACCGATATCAACCCCATCCTGTACGTTGTCGGCGCTGCCCTGGCCGGTATCGCTCTGAGCGTCAAGAGAGGAGGCGCTGAGAAATGATCCTGCTGCAGCTGTTTTTCGAGTTTGCCAAGGTCGGCCTGTTCACCGTCGGCGGCGGTATGGCTTCGGTTCCTTTCCTGGTTGCCATGTCCGATAAGACCGGCTGGTTCACCCAGGCACAGCTCATCGATATGATCGCCATCTCCGAATCGACCCCCGGCCCTCTGGGCATCAACATGGGTACTTATGTCGGCTTTGAGACTGCCGGTATCCCCGGTGCCATCGTTGCCACTCTGGGTATCACCCTGCCCACCGCTGCGCTGGCTATCATTGTTGCCACATTCCTGTTCGGCTTTAAGGACAACAAATATGTCCAGGGCGCTTTCTACGGCCTGCGTCCTGCTTCTGCCGGTCTGATCGCCGCTGCAGGTGTATCGGTCGCCATGCTGTCTCTGGTCAACCAGGCCGCTCTGGAGGCCAAGGAATGGGCAAAGCTGGTCGATATCAAGGCCATCATCCTGGCTGCCGTCCTGTGGGTACTGACCAATAAGGTCAAGCAGACCAAGAAGCTCCATGCCATCGTATTTATCGCATTCTCTGCCGTCATCGGCATCATCTTCGGCTTTGCCGGCGTGTAAGCGCTGGGTGTGAAAACGCAAGATAGATCAAAAAAACTAACAGCCTGTGAGAAAATCTCACAGGCTGTTAGTTTTTTTATCTATTTTGCGTTTTCACACCCAGCACTTATACGCCGGCAAAGCCGAAGATGACGCCGATGACGGCAGAGAATGCGATAAATACGATGGCATGGAGCTTCTTGGTCTGCTTGACCTTATTGGTCAGTACCCACAGGACGGCAGCCAGGATGA
>JAFYOK010000318.1 GCA_017560175.1 Clostridia bacterium
AATGACACCGTAGACATAGTCGATGGCATCGCGGCTTGCGCCGTGGATCTGGGGTGTGCAGCGGATGGCGTAAGCGTCCTGAACCTTATCGGGGTTGAGGTCGAATGCCAGGTTGCTGCCTTCCAGGATCTGCAGCAGGTTGGCTGCTGTGTCCTTCTGGCCCTTATGGCCGCGGACATCGTGGATTTTATGATCGAAAGCCTTCTTGATGCCCAGCTGTGCCTCTGCGGTCATAGCGGCAGCGATATCGGCTGTCTTTCTCAGATCGAGAGCGTCCCACATGACATTGCAGGCAACGGCTGTCATGATCTGTGTGCCATTGATGAGGGCCAGACCTTCCTTTGCAGCCAGATCGATGGTGGGGATACCGGCCTTTTCCATAGCTTCCTTACCGCTCATGCGAACACCCTGATATTCGGCTTCGCCTTCGCCCAGCATGACCAGGACGATGTGAGAGAGAGGAGCCAGGTCGCCGCTGGCGCCCAGGGAGCCCTTCTCGGGGATGATGGGATGAACACCTGCATTCAGCATAGCCAGCATGGTCTCGATGGTAGAGAGACGGATGCCGGAATTGCCGCGGGACAGAGCGTTGCAGCGCAGCAGCATGGCTGCACGGACAACATTGGTGGGCAGAGGATTACCCATGCCACAGGCGTGGCTGATGATGAGGTTTCTCTGCAGAGCTGCAGTTTCTTCTGTGGGGACATATACCTTGGAGAACTCACCGAAACCGGTGGTCAGACCGTAAACGATCGCCTTGTCGGCAACCTTCTTTTCAACATATGCTCTGGCCTTATTGACGAGCTCCTTTGCCTCAGCTGTCAGCTCGACCTTTTCGCCGCCTCTGGCGACGGCCATGACCTGCTCAAGAGTCAGGTCTCTGCCATTGATCATGATCATTTTCAATTTCTCCTGTTCGAATCAAATGATGCAATATGCCGGATTTCGCAGACGGCACATACACCTATATTATAATAGTTGTCTAAATCCACGTCAATTCTTTCAAAGCAAAAAAGCTATCTTTTTTTCGTAAATTAAAGTCCTGCGCAAGATTTTACCTCTCGCGCAGGACCGATTTATCAGTATTTTGTATATTACTTTTCCACTTTATTCCGGCAATTTGCACACGTCGATCCATTCTGCATCGGGCAGCAGACGGCTCAGTTCATCGGGCGAAAGCTCTACGGCACTGCGTGCATCACCGGCTGCCGGATAGACGATGTCAAAGCGGCGAAGGGACTGATCCAGATAGCTGACCACACCGGGTCTGGTCAGAAAAGGACAGACACCGCCGGGGGCATGGCCGATCAAGCCTTCTACTTCTTCGGGCGGGATCATCTTGGCCTTTTTATGAAAAAGCTCCTTATATTTCTTATTGTCGATCTTAGCGTCGCCGGCGGCGACGATGAGGATAGGCTGCTCGTCCACCAGGAAAGAAAGCGTCTTGGCAATCTGTGCAGGTGCGGTACCTACCGCCTGTGCTGCCAGTTCAACAGTAGCGCTGGATACTTCAAAATGCTTTACACGATCTTCCATACCAACTGTGCCGAACCAGGCTTTGACCTGTTCAAATGACATACGACAAGTCCTCCTTACATATTAAAAGGATCAACCATATTTACATGGGTGCAGACACCCTGCTCAAAGGTCATTTCGACGATCCAAGGCATAAGGCTGCGGTAAGGTCCAAAGGCCTCGTAATCGAGGCTATCGTCAAAATGGTTGACGGTCGCCCCCAGCATGGTGCCATGGCAGCCGACGGCGAAGGCTTCGCCTGTATGCTTTTCCAACAGAGGCTGAAGTGCTTCTGCTACGCGTGCCTGTACCCGGCCGATGCTCTCACCGCCGGGTGCCGCAAAGGCCTTGTCGGCCCACTGGCGAACAGCAAAATTATCGATACCTGTAATATCGCCGGTGTCACGCTCACGGAAACCGTCAACAGGCACGACCTCCAACCCCAGATGCTCAGCCAAAGGCTGTACCGTAGTCACAGCACGCAGATAGGGACTGGAATAAACAGCCTTGACCTGCTTATCCTTGAGATAGGCCAGCGCCAGCATACGATCTTCCATGCCCTTGGGTGTCAGAGGACGGGTCATCTCTTCTTTATGGCCATTGTCCGACTGGGCATGACGGACAAAATAAACAATAGTTTTCATAAGGTTTCTCCTCCCAGCCCTACACCTGCTCGGCATAGGCCATGACTTTATTGGTCAGATAAAAACTGAAGGCATTGTAGGCATCGGCATCAAGGCGCTTGGGCCAGGAAAGCAGATGGAGCTTACGGCCTTCAAATTCGCTGCGGTAAGGCGGCTGGATATGCAGGAAAGTATTTTCCCAAAAACCCAGACGTGTATAGAAATTTAAGCGATCGGCTGTCAGTTGATCGACGATGGGTTCGATCGCCAGAATGATTTTCTTTCCAACCTGCATCAGCAGATCCATGACCTTTGTACCCATGCCTCCACCCTGGAAGGTGGGATCGATGGCCAGATGCTCAACATAAATAAAACGGGCGTTTTCCCAATAGAGCAGAATACCGATAAAACGGCCGGCCTGCTCCAGTACTTCAAAATGGTAGCCCTCCTCCTGCAGTGCAGCCTGCTGATCTTCCAACAGACGACGGTTGCGCAAAGGGAAACTCTCCTGATACAGTTCCCATGCCTTGGCAAAATGAGGAGAACTATGATCGGTGATACGGATCCTCTTCATATCTCATCTATCCTTTTTATATATTATATGGATACTATTGTAGCCCATCCCGGAAGATTCCGCAAGGGCAACCGAAAAAAGAAAAAGCACCGATTTCTCGGTGTCTAAACTGTCAAAGAACCACTTCGTTGGGTTCTTTTCGACAGGAAGGCTCCGGCCTGCGGGCCGGTTTCGCTGTTTTTCTGCGGGAAAATCAGCGGGTTATCGTGTTTTTCCCCGGCACATGTCCGTGAAAAAACAAATAAATAAAACAAAAAAGCACCGATTTCTCGGTGCTTTTTCTTTGTGGTGCGGTCGATGGGACTTGAACCCACATGGAATGTTCCACACGCCCCTCAAACGTGCGCGTCTACCAGTTCCGCCACAACCGCATATTTTGTTCCGCTGTGTTTAGCGCTTGTTTATAATAGCATAGCCTTTGATAAATTGCAAGCCCTTTTTTCAAAAAATCAATGAAATTTTTTTGAAATTTTCCTGTTGACAAACGCATCCTGTTTGAGTATAATAACACTCGTCAGTTGCGGATGTGGCGGAATCGGCAGACGCGCTAGCTTCAGGTGCTAGTGGGGGCAACTTCGTGGGGGTTCAAGTCCCTTCATCCGCACCAACTGAGAGAGCAGGTTTCTTCGGAAACCTGCTTTTTTGTTTTTCAGAAACAACTGTGGGTTGCTGCTCCGATCGACGACCGATCTCCCCTCTTTCATTCCGTGAAAAACTTTTTTCAAAAAGTTTTAAAAAA
>JAFYOK010000319.1 GCA_017560175.1 Clostridia bacterium
ACCTCTGTCAGAGGATCGATGCCGTCAGCGTCGAAGAAACGAGCGCCGATATTGTAGGAGGAGTTACCGATACCGTTGGGAGCAGAGATCTTCTGACCCTTCAGGTCTTCCAGTGTCTCATAGGGAGAATCAGCCAGAACCCACAGAGACTGGCAGCCGATCATAGCGCCGGTGACGATAGCGAAGTTAACATCGTTGGCAGCGGGAACCAGAGATGTAGCGATGTGGTTAACAGCGCACTGTGCAGCGTTTGTGCCCAGAGCTTCCTTCCAGGAGTCGCCGCCCAGGTACTCTTCAGCCTTGATGCCGTACTTCTCGAAGTAGCCGAGGTAGTCAGCCATCCAGGGACCGGATGTGCAGCCGCCCCATGCGAAGTATGTGAAGCCTGTCTCGTAAGCAGGCTCGCTCTTCATAGCCTCGAGTTCTTCCTCTTCGGTCATGACAGGTTCTTCTTCTGTTGTCTCTTCTGTTGTAGCTTCTGTGTTCTCTGTTGTTTCTGTCTTTGTCTCTTCCTGAGCAGCCTCTTCCTTGCCGCCGCAAGCGACCAGGGAGAAAGACATCATCAGAGCCAGAACCAGAGCCAGAATTCTCTTCAGGTTGTTCATTGGAATGTTTCCTCTCTTTTTCATATTTTGGTTTTGAGCATTTTCTCTCACCATACATTCAATATACTGCATTCGTTAAAAAAATACCAATACTTTTTTTCTATAGATTTTACATCTACAATTATACTTTACTATTTTATTACGAAAAATAATAAAAACATGGCTAAAAGTAAGAAAACAACGGCTAAAAAATACAAAAAAACACCCGTGAGCCAAAACTCACGGGTGTTGATTTTAAAAGTTAAAGGCGATTACGAATCGGACTTAAATTAGTCGATCTCGTAGTTAGCCTGAGGCCACCAGATCTTCTCCATGACCTTGTCAGCGTCCTTCATTGTTGTCAGCAGGCCCAGGCGGATGTAGTCCTCTGTGATCTCCTGCAGAGCGCGCTCTGTGAAGGAGTCGTCAACAACTGCGCCCCACTGGTATGTTTCCATGCACTCGTACAGCTTGTCGAACTCGCCTGTCAGCAGGCCTTCGTCCATCTGGATCTGTGTAGCTTCTGCCAGGTTCTCACCCATCCAAGCCTGTGCTTCGTAGATAGCCAGTGTGATGTACTTAGCCATCATGGGGTTCTCCTTGATGAAGTCCTTGTTCAGAACTGTAACGCAGCAGGGCTCATCCATGAAGTCTTCGTCCCATGTGATGGAACGCAGGTACTTCAGCTGGCCGTTCTTCCACATATCCCAAGCCCACATGTCGCCGGAAACAACAGCAGCGATTTCGCCGTTTTCCATAGCAGCGATGCAAGCGGAGGTCTCAACCTGGATGAACTCGACCTCTGTCAGAGGATCGATGCCGTCAGCGTCGAAGAAACGAGCGCCGATATTGTAGGAGGAGTTACCGATACCGTTGGGAGCAGAGATCTTCTTGCCCTTCAGGTCTTCCAGAGAGTTGTAGCCGGAATCAGCCAGAACCCACAGAGACTGGCAGCCGATCATAGCGCCGCCGACGATAGCATAGTTAACGTCGTTAGCAGCGGGAACCAGGCATGTAGCGATGTGGTTAACAGCGCACTGTGCAGCGTTTGTGCCGATAGCTTCCTTCCAGGAGTCGCCGCCCAGGTAAGCTTCAGCCTTGATGCCGTACTTCTCGAAGTAGCCGAGGTAGTCAGCCATCATGGGGCCGGATGTGCAGCCGCCGCTGCGGAAGTATGTGAAGCCTTCCTCGTAAGCGGGCTCGCTCTTCATCAGCTCGAGCTCTTCTTCCATTGTCAGGGGCTCTTCTGTTGTCTCTTCTGTTGTAGCTTCTGTGTTTTCTGTTGCCTCTGTCTTTGTCTCTTCCTGAGCAGCCTCTTCCTTGCCGCCGCAAGCGACCAGGGAGCAAGCCATCATCAGAGCCAGAACCAGAGCCAGAACTCTCTTCAGATTGTTCATTGTCGTGTTCTCCTTATTAAATTATATCTTCGTTAAGGCACCCTTGCCTTAACCTTAGTTATCATAACAGGGAAACCTTAAAATTACCTTAGAAATTGTTTATAATAAATAATTTTCTTATATTATTTTTATCTATAATGTACAAAATATAAAAAAGTTCCCGATATTGCAGTGCAATACCGGGAACTGTATCTTTGTTATGATTTTGCTCGAAATCCTGCGATTAGTCGATCTTCTGACCGAAGTGCAGCATGTCGAGGATCTGGCGGCGGTACTCGATGAACTTGTTACCGGCGCGGTTACGGGGATAGTCCAGATCAATGTCGATGACGGCATTGATGCGGCCGGGATGTGCCTCCATAACGATGACCTTTGTGCCCATGTAGATGGCCTCGTCAACGTCATGTGTGACCATGATGACCAGCTGCTTATTTTCCTTCCACAGGTTCAGGATCTCGTCCTGCATGTTCATACGTGTGAAGGAGTCCAGAGCGCCCAGAGGCTCGTCGAGGAGCAGGATGTCGGGCTTGGAGATCAGCGAGCGAGCCAGAGCGACACGCTGCTGCATACCACCGGACAGCTGTGCGGGGTAGTCGTTACGGAAGGAATCCAGTGCGATGACCTTGAGCAGGCGGTCGACTTCAGCCTTGGAAGCCTCTGTCTTGTGCTCGCCCTTCATCTTATCGCAGAAAGCGATGTTCTTTTCAACAGTCAGCCAGGGGAACAGGGTGTGCTGCTGGAACATCATACCGCGGGATGTATCTGTGCCCTTGATCTCCTCACCGTTGACGGTCAGGGTACCTGTTGTGGGCTGGATCAGACCTGCGATCAGACGCAGCATTGTGGACTTACCGCAGCCGGATGTACCGACCAGGGAGACGAACTCACCGCTCTTCATTTCCAGATTGACATCTGTCAGCGCGGTTGTGATATCGGTTGTTTCAACTCTGGCGAAGCTCTTAGAGACGCCATCCAGTTTCAGAATAACTGCCATAATTACTTAGTCACTCCAATCTGCCAACGCAGTACGCGTGTCTTAACGGCATTCAGTGCCTTTGTTACCAGTGTAAAGATGAGGCAAATGATGAACAGGGATGCGAACATGTTGTTGTACAGAGCCCAGGACTTAACCCAGGTGATGTACCAGCCAAGACCACCCTTAACACCCATCATTTCAGCAACCATGATGGCTGTGCAGGCGGTCATCATGCCCTGTGTCATACCGGCCATGATGTTAGGCATAGCAGCGGGGATCGCAACGCGGAAGATCAGCTGTGTTTCGCTGGCGCCCAGGATCTTGGCGGCATCGAAGTAAGCCTTGTCGACGTTAGCAACACCGGCGCGGGAAGCGTTGGTGACAGCGGTCCAAACACCGACAACGATGATGAACAGAGCACCGCCGCTCAGAGAAGCAGACAGAACTGCGATAATGGGAATCCATGTGGAGATAGGAATGGGGCCCATGAACTTCAGGATAGGATCGACCCAGTAGTTGACCTTACGGCTGTAACCGCAGGTGATACCGGTGATCAGACCGAGGATAACGCCCAGAGCGTAACCCTTGAACATCAGCAGCAGGGTGTGGCCGGCGCACTCGATCAAAGTCATACGATCGGTGAATGCGGCATACATGATGCTGTTAACGCAGGGAACCAGGGGATATGTGAAGTAGTTTGTCTTGATTGTCAGATAGTCGTAGGCGGTCAGGATCAGCATGATAACTGTGTACAGGGGTGCATTGTAACGCAGCTTGCGGATCATGTCCTTGTCGCCCTTCTTTTCCTTGATCTTAGCAACGACGAACATGACGACGTAGATCGCCAGCAGTGCTGCCAGAACAACGGTGTACATGTGGGGCATGGGGTTGGGGTTGCAGTCGGGGATCAGCAGATATTCTGCCAGGCCCAGAACCAGAGCTGCAATGGGGAGAAATGTGATGATTGCATCCATCAGTTTCTCACGGGGGGTCTTATCGCGTTCTTCGAGTTCCATCAGCTGCGCACGTGTCAGCTTGTTGCTCGACTTGGCATCTTCGTTGTACTTGCCATTCTTCAGAGGTGTCTTTTCCATAGCCTCTTCAGCTTCCTCCTTTTTTTCTTCCTGGGTCTCTGCGATCTGCTCGGGGGTGTTGTTGTTACCTAAGTTCGTCAAATCCATCGCTCCCATCTATAAATATTGTTCTTTGGAAAGGTTTCACAAATAAGTTTGTTACTTTTTCCACAATGTATTTAACCACCTGCCAACAGAAAAGTCCAACAGAAAAAACAGATAGTTAGACTTTGCTTTTATCGCCTTTTTCTATAAAGCAAAGGGGCACTTCACAAAAACATCCTATAAAGCTCTCACATCAAAAAATCTCGTTGGATTTGTAAGCATATTGCCTAAAAACCCTGTCTTTTTCCTGTTCTTTTTCTACAATGTCCAAACGGCTGTTTTTCTCGGTTTCGGACACGAAAAAAGCACCCCCTTTAGGGGGTGCTTTTTATCTTATTCATCACTTTCATCCATCTCTTCATAAGAAGAAACAGCATACTCCAGAATGACGTGTCCGCCCACTTCCTGGGTGGCCTGGCAGATGGTCTCGACAATGCGTGTGCCGTAACTGCCGGTCGGGATACTGCCGCAGTCGCGAATGAGGATCTCCAGCGGTCCGGCCTCATCGTTGAGGCAGTCATACAGGGCATCCAGATTACAGCCGTAGTAGTCGGGCAGATCAAGGGCACGCTGCAGATGGAGGTGTGCTTTCTGCCGATCCCCGGCCAGGACAGCGCCGTCCAGAATGGCTTTCTTCATCTTTTATTCCTCCCCATAGAGCAGTTCGAAGCTCTCATAGTGGTCGTCGGTGTAGTAAATGACCTCACATCCCTTGGAAAAGACCAGGCGCTTGGCGCCGCGCTGATCTTTATTGAGGGTGTCGATGTCACATTCGATGTATTTATAGGTGTTGGGCAGGATGCCTTCGCGGTTGCCGAAGCTGTCGCCGCCGATGCACATATCGGGAGCATAATCATCCAGGCCGCCGCCTTGCCAGCCCAATTTTCGGGCTTCATTTTTGGTCATGAAATTGACAGGCAATTCGCCGTAAGTCCACAGATAAAGGGCAACATCTTCCTTG
>JAFYOK010000033.1 GCA_017560175.1 Clostridia bacterium
GCAGCATCGACAGCCTTGTCCTTACCGGATGCACGGCCTGTACCCATATGAGCATAGCCTGCATCGGTCATGACTGTGGAAATATCGGCGAAGTCGAGGTTGATGATACCGGCAACGGTAATCAGCTCGGAGATCGACTGAACGCCCTGCAGCAGAACGCTGTCGGCGATCTCGAAGGCATTCTTCAGAGTGACCTTCTGCTCGCTGACCAGCTTGAGGCGCTCGTTGGGGATGACGACCAGTGCGTCGACCTTTTCCTTCAGAGCCTCGATGCCCTTGGCAGCCTGCTCGATACGCTGTCTGCCTTCCCAGGAGAAGGGACGTGTGACGATACCGATGGTCAGAATGCCCATCTGCTTTGCGATCTCAGCGATGACGGGTGCGCCGCCTGTGCCTGTACCGCCGCCCATACCGGCAGTGATAAAGACCATGTTTGCGCCCTGCAGCAGCTGACGGATCTGATCCTCGCTCTCACGTGCTGCCTTCTCGCCGATTTCAGGCTTGGAGCCTGCACCCAGACCGCCGGTCAGCTTGGAGCCAACCTGCAGCTTGACATCAGCCGCCGAGAATTTCAGCGCCTGACTATCTGTATTAACGGCAATAAAGTCTACACCCTTAATGCCGGAATTGACCATGCGATTGACAGCATTACCGCCGCCGCCGCCAACGCCAATGACTTTGATAACAACACCGGTCTCTGCGCCGGTTTCCATTGCGAAGCCCATATATCTTCCTCCAAAATTATTTTTTCACATTGCTCTGGCTGAAATAGCCTGTTTCACCGTCTGAAACATCGATGGTACCGCGATCGTTGGGACCCAACGCCTCGATGACCGCATCGACAAACTTGAACTTGCGGACAAGATCGTCATAGGTGCCGACACAGACGGTAAATCGCTCCATATAGTCGAAGCGTATATCGTACACTTTCGTGATGTTAATGTCGCCTATATAGTTAAGTATATCATTGTTTTTCGCTGTATTCAATACAGAAAAAAGGGCTTTTTCGCTTTCCTGCTCAAAAAACTTGAGTTTTTTTCCGACTTCGGGGCTTTCCAGCGTGCCGCCTGTGACCTTCGAGAGTGCAGATGCACCGGCCGTCGTCGTTTTTTCCAGGATCTTGCCGTTCTGATCGATGATATACCAGCCGCCCTCGCTGTAGATGGCCGCCATCGGCTGACAAGGTGTGACTACAATGGACAGCACATCGGGCAGGGTACGCTTCATCTGAATGGTATCGATGTAGGGACAACGGGAGAAAATGCGGCTGATAGAGGCAAACTTATTGAAGAGGAACATGCTGTCCCCCTGCTGCAGCCCCGAGGCCTCGATGATCTCCGATGCCTCATATCGCGTCTCACCTTCGACCCGGACTTCGCCGATCTTGAAGAAGATGACCGCCGCCGATACCAGAGCCGTCAGTACCAGGGCAAGGCAAATAAAGGACGTAGCCAGCCCAAAGCTGCGCGTCCTGCGTTTTCGGTTTCGTTTTGCCATACCTCGGTTCTTTCTGCTCAATTTCCTTCTCCTTGCTATGGGGATCTGTCCCCGATTTTATTTCTTGGCCACCGTTTCGCAGATGGCGGCATAGATGCGGTCGAGGGCATCCAGGCTGGCCATCTTGCGTGCATTGGCGCTCATGGCTGCCAGACCTTCGCGGTCGCTCAGCATGGCCTTGACCTGCTCGAAAAGTGCCTTGCCGTCGACTTCCTTCTCCAGTGCTACAACGGCAGCACCGGCACGCTCGAGGGCGCGGGCATTCTTTTCCTGGTGATTATCGGCAACATAGGGGGAAGGCACGATGAGGGCCGGCTTGCCGCAGGCACAGACCTCTGCCATGGTGCTGGCACCTGCACGGCAGATGACCAGATCTGCACCGTTCATGGCACCTGCCATATCATAGATGTATTCGACCAGACGAACATTTTCGCAGGTCTTCAGATCGACACCCTTGGCTTCGATCTCGCCGGGCATCCACTGGAAGTTGGACTTGCCGGCCGCCTGCAGCAGATTGAAGCTGCCGTCCTTGGCCAGAAGTGCGATGAAATCTTCCATCTTCTTGTTCATATACAGTGCGCCGACCGAGCCCCAGAAGCAGAGGACGGTGGGCTTGCCGTTGTCAAACAGCGGCGATGCAGGCTTGCCTGCGGCATCGATCAGTTCCTGACGGACAGGGCTGCCGGTATAGACGATGTGCTTGGCACCCTTGACAAAGTCGGCGGTCGATTCAAAGGAGATCATGACGCAGTCGGCTCTGCGGGAAAGTTGCTTGAGGGCAACGCCCGGTGTGGCGTTGACTTCCAGTACGGCGGTCTTTACGCCGCAGGCCTGTGCCGCATAGACCATGGGGAAGCAGGCATAGCCGCCGGTACCGATGACGATATCGGGCTGCTGTTCGCGGATGATCTTCTTGGCTGCGGATACGGCCGAAAACGAATTCTTGATGGCGCCAAAGTTCTGCTTGAATCCGGCAGGACTGAGGCTGCGGGAAAGACCGGTCAGCGGAAATGTATAGATGGGATAACC
>JAFYOK010000320.1 GCA_017560175.1 Clostridia bacterium
GAAAATAACAGTCAGACACCCATTTATGAGCAGATCACCCGACAGATCAAGGAAGAGATCCTTCATGGGGAACTGCTGGAGGGGACACCTCTGCCCTCGGTTCGTGGATTGGCCAAAGAACTGAAAATCTCAGCGCTGACCGTCAAGAAAGCCTATGACAGCCTGGAACAGGAAGGATTCATCACAACCGTACATGGCAAGGGCAGCTTTGTTGCCGATATCGGAAAGAGTCTGCTGGAAGAAGAAGCCAAAAAGGAACTGGAGCATCGATTGGAAGAGGTTACGCGTATGGCGCACCGTATCGGTGTAGATAAGGAAGAACTGAAATCTCTGATCGACCTGTTTATGGAGGGAGAACTATGCTGATCCAAATGGAAAAGGCCGTCAAGACCTACAGCGGTTTTCAGCTGAATACAACATTGGAGGTCCGGCCCGGCAGGATCACCGGATTGATCGGCCGCAACGGTGCGGGCAAGTCGACCGCCATGGGGCTGATCCTTGGGCTGATGCATCCCGAAAAGGGAAGTGTTCGGGTCTTTGGCAAAGAGCCGATGACATTGACCACCGAGGAAAAGGCTCGTATTGGCGTAGTGCTGTCGGAAGGCGGTTTCAGCGAATACCTCATGCCCACGACCATTGCTTCTATGCTGGAAGCACTCTATCCGGGCGTGGAGAAGTTTGCCTTTCTGCAAAAGATGCAGGCGGTCGGTTTGCCCATCGACAAGCCCATCAAGGACTATTCCAAGGGCATGAAGGCGAGATTTGACCTGCTGTGTGCCATGAGCCATGATACCGATCTGCTCATACTCGATGAGCCGACGGCGGGTCTGGATGTGCTGGCTCGCGATGAGATCCTCGACCTGCTGCGTGACTATATGGCCGAAGAGGAAGGCCGTGGCATCCTCATCAGTTCTCACATTTCTTCCGACCTGGAGAGCCTGTGTGATGACCTTTATATGATCGAGGACGGCCGCATCGTACTGCATGAGGACACCGACCGCATTCTGAGCGAGTATGCCATCCTCAAGCTGCGGACAGAGCAGTATGAAGCTATGGATAAACGATACATTTGTTATAGGAAGAAAGAGAGTTACGGCATCAGCGCTTTGACCGACCGCAAGTCGTTCTATGTCGATAATTATCCCGACATCGCTATGGACAGCGGTTCCATCGACGGTGTTATGACCATGATCCTGCGAGGTGAGAAGGTATGAAAGCATTGTTGATCAAAGATTTTGCGTATATTCGCCGTTCTAAGTTGCTGGGGATTGTACTTATACTTGCGGCAGTGTTTGCTTTCAGCGGTAATAATTTTGCTGTCACATATCTGGGCATTATGAGTGCGACTATGGTACAGACATCCTTCAGTTACGACGAGTATCAAGGGGGCATGAAGTATATTCTGACACTGCCGATCACACGCAAGCAGTATGTACAAAGTAAATATCTGTTGGCCTTAGTGTTGGGAATGATCTGTACAGGGATCGGGATGTTGGTGCAGATGCTTCCGCTGATGACCGGTGAAGTTGGGAAAGAAGTCTTTGTTCTTATTCCGACTTCGGGCATGACTGTTCTGCTGTTGTCTGCGTTCAATATTCCCATGCTGCTCAGGTTTGGCGCCGAGCGCGGTCGATTATTGGCAGCGGCAACATTGATCGCAGTTATCGTGGTTGTCGGTGCAGCAGTTGTTGTACCAATGAAGATGCTGGGCATTTCGCCGGGAGATGTTGATGTATGGATGGCATGTGGCGTATTGTCTGTGGTTGTTGCCATGGCACTTCTGATCTCTTATTTCGTCAGCCTGCGCATCATTGAAAAGAAAGAATATTAAAAAAAGAATGCCTTGCGGAATCTCCCGCAAGGCATTTGTTTATAGATGCGTCGCAGACGCAACAACATTTGCGTCAGCAAATATATCACTCGGCCAAAGGCCGAATATCACACCCGCAAGGGTATATCTCGCGCTGTGGCGCATATCACTGCATGGAAAGGATGATCTTCGTTCTTTCCATGCCGATATGAGGAATGCCATCTTCCAGATAACCTTCGCCATGGCAGACAAAGCCGCGGCTTTCATAGAAGGCGGTGAGGTACTGCTGTGCAGAAATGTGGATGAGGGGTTCTTTGAGTTCTTCATCCATAAATCGGAGGGCAGTATCCAGCATTTCGGCGGCAACGCCCTTACGGCGGTGATCCATACGGACGCAGACACGGCCGATGGCAGCGGCGTTGTCGTAAATAACACCCTTGGGGAAGATGCGCAGGTAGGCGGCAGCTTCGCCCTGTTCGTCCAAGGCAAAGAGATGCCAGGCCTGCTGGTCGGCATTGTCAACATCCTGGTAGGCTACCTGCTCGACGATGAAGATCTCACAGCGCAGACGCAGGATGGTATAGAGTTCGGCAAGGGTCAGTTCATCAAACTTTTTGAGGATCCAGTTCATATCAGTTCTCCTTTGGTGTGGCATAAAGCATGATATCCCAGGCAGGGACGTAGGGGTGCATACGCAGGTGATAGTTGTAGTTGCCGCCCACCAGACGGTCGATCTGCAAAGGCAGGGTAATGTAATCGCCGATGTGATGATAGAGGCTGACCAGCAGCTTGGGACGGCAGCGGCGAAGGGTCTCCTGCATGCCGTTCAAAGCATCGGCTTCGGCACCTTCTACATCCATTTTGATGTAGGTAGGGGAAAGCTGCAGGTCATCGATGGCAACAGCAGGGACTTCGTAGCCTTCGTCGGACAGGTGAGAAGCACGGCCGCCCTTACCTGTGAAGGTCAGCGTGCCGCTTGCAGACGATACGGCTGCCGCATGAATGGTGATGTTCTCATGGGGCAGGGAATCCGTATATTCGGTCAGTTTCTGACGGTTCTTGGGGTCAGGCTCGAAGGCGTCAATAGAAGCGAAACGGCCATCGGTAGCCTTGAGGAACTCTTCAACGGTATCACCGCGATAAGCACCCAGGTCGAGGTAGCATTCCTCTGTACCCAGTCCGAGCAACGGCAGGCAGCTTTCACGGGTGTCATGAGCGGCAAAGAGGTGGTCGACCAGACCGGTGATCTTATATTGGGTCAGCTGCTTAAAAACCTCACGGGAGCGATCATCGCTGAGGAGGGCATAGGCCTGCTCCATGGCAGCATGGTTGCTCTCGATAAAATCGGCTTCGGGGTAGCGGGATGTGAAAACATCAAAGTCGGGGGCATAGACGGTATGTTTTTCGCACAGGCTGTGGATACGGCCCAACAGCGCATCGGTGAAAGCCGAAAAGGCGATTACAATGACCAGGTCTTCGCCCAGCTCCTGCACCAGATCGGCATAGCGTTTGACGGTGTAGCCGCGGAACTGCTGATAGCGGACAAAGTCATCGCTGGCAAAAATACCGGCAATGGGAATCTGATATTGGGCGCAGGCATCCAGTACCTTTTCGGCACCGTTGCCCATACCGTAGATGATAATGGGGCGAGATTCGGCCTTGAGGGCCTGCCACAGATAGGGGAGGGGCATAGTATAGCTCCTTTGGTTGTATCATTTGAAAATATAGATCGATGGGATGTGCGGCAACTGTGCCGTACATTGTAATTATATCATCAAAAGGAGATTTGGGAAACGGTTTCTTTCCTGTGGCCGCAGCACAAAAATGGCAGTTGATAATTTCTCCGGGATTTAGTATAATTTAGCTTGTATAACTCTACCACAGAGAAATAAAAGGAGTTGGTATTTTAAAATGGACAGTAGCGGCAGTAGTATCCTCTACTTGTTATTGATCCTTCTGGGTCTTGCCGGCGGCTATTTTGCCGCAGCGGAAACGGCCTATTCTTCGATGAACAAGATCCGCATCAAAAAGTATGCCGACGATGGCGACAAGCGCGCCAAGCGTGCCATGCGCATTTCCGATGACTTCGACCGTGCCCTCATCACCATGCTGATCGGCACCAATGTCACCCATATCGGCTTTGCATCGCTGACCACCGTATTGGCCACCCGCCTGTGGGGTGCCGGCTCGGTTCCTGTTATGACCATCGCTTCGACGGTTTTTGTCTTTTTGTTTGTCGAAATGCTTCCCAAGAGCCTGGCCAGCGAAAAGAGCGAAGCCCTTGCCCTGGCATTCTCCGATTCCATGAACCTGCTGATGAAGGTGTTGACCCCGATCTCCTTCTTCTTCAATTCGATCAGCGATCTGGTGTCCCGCATCTTCGGTGCGGAAGATACCCCCACCATGACTGAAGAAGAGCTTCATGAGATCATCGAAACCATCGAGGAAGAAGGCGGTTTTGAAGCGGATAAAGGCGAGCTGGTGCAGTCGGCCCTCGACTTTGGCGAGACCACCGTACAGGATGTATTTACCCCCCGCGTTGATATGATCACACTGGATGTCGACAGTACCCCCGAGGAGATTCTGGAGGTCATCAAGACCCATAAGTTCTCCCGTATCCCGGTCTGCCGCGACAGTATCGACGATATCGCAGGCATCCTGCACGCAAGAAATTATCTGAAAGAATATCTGCAGAAGGGGCAGGTCGACCTGCTGGGTATGCTGAGCCCCGTGCATTATGTGCATAAAAAGACCAATATCCAGGATCTTCTGGGTGAAATGAGCCGTGAAAAGACCCACCTGTGCGTCATCACCGATGACTACGGCGGTACCATGGGCATTGTCACCGTAGAGGACATTCTGGAAGAACTGGTCGGCGAGATCTGGGACGAGGATGATGATATCGTTCTGGATATTGTTCAGAAAAAGAGCGACCTCTATGAGGTCTCGGGTGATATGCTGGCCGAAGATGCATTCGAAGCCATGGATGTTGCCTATGATGAAGAGGCGCTGGAACACAAGACCATGGGTGCCTGGGCAATGGATATCTTTGAAAATATCCCTGCGGTCGGCGACTGCTTCGAGCAGGACGGCATCAGGGTCACCATCCAGCAGATCCAGAGCAACCGTATCACCAAGATGAACGTACTGGTTCTCGACCGTTCGGTTGGGAGAAACTAATTAACAGGAGTTGGTATTTTAAAATGGACAGTAGTTACTGGCCATATCTGGCGATCCTTATTCTGATCGCACTTTCGGCTTTTTTCTCCGGCTCGGAGATCGCATTTGCTTCGGCCAATAAGATGCGCCTCAAGAAGGCGGCTGCCGAAAA
>JAFYOK010000321.1 GCA_017560175.1 Clostridia bacterium
CTTGAAGAAGATAAGATGGGCGAACAGCTGACAATGCTGTAAGGAAACCCGCTTGCGGGTAGCAAGAACAGTCCTTACGCAGTTGGCAGATCGTACTTATGCGTTTTACGCGTCTGCGAAGAATAGAGGGCTTTGCCCGCATGTGAAAAACCCCCCGTTTTACGGGGGGATTTTTATTATTTAGCCTTCCCTGTGTAAGGGAAGGTGGCGCTCGACAGAGCGACGGATGAGGGACAGTCGACCGCCTGCACGCAGCCTCATTGTCATCCTGAGTGGAGCGTAGCGCAATCGAAGGATCTTACGCACAGTCCGGTCGGCTTTTATGCGGTGTGAGATGCTTCGACTTCGCTCAGCATGACAATACGGCCTAACGGCCGCCCTCATCAGTCACCGTTCGGTGACAGTTTCCCCGTAGGGGAAGCCTTTGAGATTCTTTACATGATTTTACAAAAAAATCGAAAGCGCTCCGCATTCGCGGAGCGCTTTTTCTGTCTTTATTCAGCTAAAAAGAATAAATCGGTTTAAATTTTACCCGGCCCGGCCGCCGCCGATTATTCGGCTGTTGCGTACTCCCGGAAGACGCGGACGAAGAACTCGACAAAGGTATCCAGTGTGTTGGTGTCGAGGCATTCGTTAACGGCATGTGCGCCGCCGCCCTTGCCGCTGTTTGCGCCGCCGACATAACGGTAAACGCTGTCGGACATATCGCAGTAGTAGCGAGAGTCGGTGCCGCCGAAGACCAGTGCAGGCAGGACATGGACGTCTTCACCGTGCATATCCTTGGCCAGCTTGGCCAGCAGACGGTAAGCAGGGGAGTCGGTTGTCGAAACAGCGGGAGGATTATGACCCTTGAGCAGACGGAAGTGGACATACTCAGGCAGGACAGCCTTGAAGTGTGCTTCCAGATCTTCCAGAGTCTCGCCGGGCAGAATACGGCTGTTGGTGACAACGGTAGCCTTTTCGGGCAGGATGTTGGCCTGGGCAGAACCCTGGGCCATGGTGGGAGTTGTGGTTGTGCGGATATAGGTATTGAGCATCTTGTTGCCGGCGCAGATGGCCTTTAGCTGCTCCCAGTTGCCTTCGGGATCGGCAAACAGTTCCTTCATGGGAGAAGGCGTGATGGCAGCCTGCGACTTGAACATCTGAATGACAGGTGCGGTCAGCTTGGGCTCCATGGGGTTGGCTTCCAGATCGTACATAGCCTTACCCAGCTTGCCCAGCGCATTGTGCTCGGGGGGCATCGCTGCATGGCCGCCGCCGTCTTCTACCCAGAACTCGTGGTCGGCATAGCCCTTTTCGCTGGCGAAGATCATAGCGACCTTGCTGCCGTTCATATTCATGATGCCGCCGCCCTCGTCGAGGACCAGACCGAAGCGCAGGCCGCGTGCCTTGAACTCGTCGGAAATGATCTGGCAGGCAGCACCGGGGCCGCCCATGATCTCTTCGTTATAACCAAAGGCCATATAGATATCAAAATCGGGAACGAAACCGTCGGCGATCAGTGCCTCGACAGCTTCCAGTTCGGCCAGCATGGTAGCCTTGCAGTCGCCGCAGCCGCGGCCCCACAGCATACCTTCTTCATCAATGTGGCCGGAGAAGGGAGGATACTTCCACTTGCTGTGGTCGCCTTCGGGAACAACGTCCTGATGTGCGCAGACCAGAACGGGCAGCTTGCCCGACTTGCCGGTGCCCTTCCAATGATAGACCAGACCGGCTTTGCCCATGACTTCCTTAGTCAGGGTCTTATGAATGAGGGGATAGGTCTCTTCCAGATACTTGTGCAGCTGGAAAAAAGCCTCCAGAGGCAGATTTTCGGGATCAACGGTGGAAACAGTAGGGCACTGGACCATACCGGACAGATGGGCGGCATACTTCTTGTTATCGTGCTGCATGATGCTTCTCCTTTATGTTTTAGTAAAAAACAGGGAGGCAGAATATTCTGCCTCCCTATGTAATGGTAGTTTTAACGGAAGACGGGCAGATTATTCGGCGTCGCCGTAAGCCTGGATGATGCGGACAAAGAACTCAACACAGCTGTCGAGGACTTCGGTATCGATATGCTCGTTAACGGCATGAACGCCGCCAACTCTTGTGCTGGCCTTGCCGCCGACGAAACGATAGACGCTGTCGGACAGGGGGCAGTAGTAACGGGAATCGGTACCGCCGGCAACCAGACCGGGAACGATGACGACATCGTCGCCGTGCAGTTCATGGACGACCTTGGTGACGACCTTGAAGCCTGTGCTCTCGGTGGAGGAAATGGAGGGCGGATTGTGGCCCTTGGCCAGACGGAAGTGGACTTCCTCGGGCAGGACAGCCTTGAAGTGGGCTTCCAGCATTTCCAGAGTATCACCGGGCAGCAGACGGCTGTTGGTGATGATCGATGCCTTTTCGGGCAGGATATTGGCCTGCGCAGAGCCCTGGGCCATGGTGGGAGTTGTGGTTGTGCGGAAGAACTGGTTGTTCTCGCGTGTATCGATGCAGATCTGCTTGAGCTCATCCCAGTTAGCTTCGGGATCGGCCTTCAGCTCGCCCATGTGGCCTGCAGTGATAGGTGCCTGTGCCTTAAACATCTTAACAACAGCATCAACCAGCTTGAGGGGCATGGGATTAGATTCCAGATCGTACATGGCCTTGCCCAGCTTACCCAGCGCATTGTGCTCGGGAGGCATAGCTGCGTGGCCGCCGCCGTCCTCTACCCAGAACTCATAGTCGGCATAGCCCTTTTCACCAACATTGATGGAAGCGACCTTGCCATTGGGGGTATTGGCAACACCGCCGCCCTCGTCGAGGACCAGACCGAAGCGAATGCCGCGCTTGGCAAACTCATCGGCGATGATCTGGCAGGCAGCACCGGGGCCGCCCATGATCTCTTCGTTATAGCCAAAGGCCATATAAACGTCGTAATCGGGAGTAAAGCCCTCTTCAAGCAGGGCTTCAACGGCTTCCATCTCGGCCATCAGGGTCATTTTGCAGTCGCCTGCACCGCGGCCCCACATAACGCCTTCTTCGTCGATGTGGCCGGAGAAGGGAGGATACTTCCAGTTGTTCCAGTCGCCTTCGGGAACGACGTCCTGATGTGCGCAGAACAGAATGGGCAGCTTATCCGACTTGCCTGTACCCTTCCAATGGAAGACCAGACCGCACTTGCCCATGACTTCCTTGGTCAGATGCTTATGGACCAGAGGATAGATTTCTGCCAGATAGTCGTGCATCTTGAGAAATTCTTCGGTGGGGAGCTTGTCGGGATCGACGTTGGAAACGGTGGGGAACTTGACCATGCCGGACAGATGCTCGGCATACTTCTTCTTGTCGTACTTCATGTTTATGCTCCAATCTTTGAGAATTTTTTGGTTTTAAAGAGACCGGAGGCAGGGTTACTGCCTCCGGAAAAATAACTTACTTGTGGTTCTTCAGCCACTCCAGGGCACAGTGGACATAGGTTGCAGCGCCGTAGGGCAGAGCAGCCTCGCTGTACAGGACCTTGGGGTTGTGGTTGGAGATACGCTTTGTGACGTCTTCGTAGCCGCCGCCCAGCCAGAAGATCTGTGCAGGGACTTCGTCGCCGAAGTAGGAGAAGTCTTCCGAACCTGTGGAACGGACCTTCTTGGGGATCATACGCTCAGCGCCGACGACCTCGGCTGCATACTTGACGACCTCATCGGTGAACTCGGGATCGCAGTCCATGGGAGGTGCGGAGAAGAGCCACTCAACGGATGCTTCGCCGCCGAACAGCTTGGCTGTACCTTCGACGATTTCTTCTGTACGCTTGACCATGAACTTTGTCAGTTCCTTATTGAAGCCGCGCATTGTGCCGCGCATGTGGCCGATTTCGGGGATGACGTTTGTAGCGCCGTCGCCGAAGATCATGGTGCCCATGGTCAGTGTGCACTGCTCAGCAGCGTTGATCTCGCGGGCCAGCAGTTCCTGCAGCGCCAGGTAGATGTGAACGCCGATGTTGATGGGGGAAATACCCGAATGGGGAGCCGCACCGTGGCAGCCCTTACCCTTGACGGTGATATCAAAGCCATCGGCAGAACCCATGTTGGGGCCCTTGCCATAGGTCAGCTCGCCGGGTTCGCCGAAGGGACCGATATGGATAGCCAGAGCGGAATCGACCTTGGGATTCTCCAGGACGCCGTGCTCGATCATGTCCTTCGCACCGCCGAAGGTCTCTTCGTTGGGCTGGAAGCAGATCTTGACTGTGCCTTCGATCTCGTCTTCGAATTCCTTCAGCATCTTGCAGGCTGCCAGCATCATGGACATATGGAAGTCATGGCCGCAGGCATGCATCTTGCCGGGGTGCTCGGAAGAGAAGGGCAGGCCGGTTTCCTCGGGCATGGGCAGAGCGTCCATGTCGGCGCGGATCAGGATGCACTTGCCGGGTTTCTTGCCGCCGGCCAGGGCGACGATGCCCATTGTGCCGCAATCCTGGGGCTCGTAGCCCATAGCGACCAGCTTTTCCTTGATATACTTAACTGTCATAGGCAGTTCGTTGGTGGTTTCGGGGTAACGGTGGAAATGGCGGCGATCGGCGACCATCTCTTCCATCAGTTCGTTGGCTCTTGCCAGAAACTTGTTCATAAGATTTTCCTCCTTGATTGAATATCTATCTTTTCCTTTTTCCGGGGAAATGCAGAAATCGAAGGGCAGGACATGCGCCATACTCTTCATGTTATCATTATAACAGAAAAATGAAGCAAATGGTGAAGTTTATGCACATATTGTTGCAGAAAAAACCACTATATTTTTGTGCACCTTTAACAATAGGTGGGAGTTTTGCTATAAAAAACGGGCGGCCTTATGGCCGCCCGTGAAAAGATATGTTTTTGTGCAGAGCAGATTAGTGCTGGAAAACGACGCCATCGATGATGGTCTCGGTGCACTTTGTGTAGTTGCAGAAGGGGTCGCCGTTGAAGATGGCGATGTCAGCGTCCTTGCCGACTTCCAGAGAGCCCATTCTGTCTTCCAGACCCAGCAGCTTAGCGGGGTTCAGAGTAACAGCCTTCAGAGCGTAGTCCCAGCTCAGGCCTTCACGGATAGCGATACCGACGTTGATGGGCAGCATCTTTGTGAAGGAGGATGTATCCTGTGTCAGGCAGAAGTTGACGCCGGCCTTTTCCAGGATGCCGGGGTTAGCAAATGTGGTGTTCCAAATTTCCATCTTTGCGGGCTGCATGTCCAGAGGACCGACAACAGCTGTGACGCCTTCCTTGGCCAGGAAGTCCTTAATCATGTAGCCTTCTGTGCAGTGCTCGATAGCGAAGTCGAGGCCGAATTCCTTGGCGATGCGGACTGCTGTGACGATATCATCGTTGCGGTGTGCATGCATACGAACCTTCATCTCGCCGCGGACGACGGGAACCAGGGATTCCAGACGGAAGTCGGGCTTGGGAGGCTCCTTGCCTTCCTGCTCAGCCTTCAGCTTAGCATCGGAGTATGCCTTAGCATTGAACAGAGCCTCACGCAGAACGGAAGCAACACCCATACGTGTGTTGGGCAGGATATTATTGGAACCGTAGACGTTCTTGGGGTTCTCACCAAAGGCCATCTTCATCATCTCTGTGCCGGGGATCAGCAGATCCAGAACGGTCTCGCCGTCGATGCACTTGAAGGCGAAGCCTGTGCCGCCGATGACGTTGGCAGAGCCGGGGCCTGTGTAGCAGACGGTGAAGCCTGCATCACGAGCAGCCTTGATGGCCATATCCTTGGGATTCATGCCGTCGATGCCGCGGATCTGGCTTGTGTTGGGGGAAGAGACCTCGTTGCCGTCGTGAACAACAGGACGGGGCTGGGGCTCAGCAAATGTGGAGATGTGTGTATGTGCATCGATGAAACCGGGTGTGACCCACTTGCCCTCAGCGCAGATAACTTCTGCACCCTCGGGGATAGCAACGTCAGCACCGATGGCTGCGATTTTACCGTTTTCGATGAGGATTGTACCGTTTTCGATGGTACCGTTTGTGACTGTCAGCAGCTTGCCGCCTTTAATAGCAATCATGGTCAGTTTCTCCTTTGATATTAAAATTGAAATAAATACAAAACATTAGGGGCTCAAAAGCGCCTCTACAACTCATTATAGCCAACGCGGAGAAAAAATCAAGATGTCGTTTTGGTGAATTTGCTGTCAGATACTTTAATTATAAAAAAGTGTTGACAATGGACTCCGGTTGTGGTATTATAATTAGGCAATAAGACATCGCGGAGTGGAGCAGCTCGGTAGCTCGTCGGGCTCATAACCCGAAGGTCGTAGGTTCAAATCCTGCCTCCGCAACCATTAAAAGCAGTATCCGAAAGGATGCTGCTTTTCTTTTTATATTCAAAACCAAACTCTACGCATCATAGGTTGCCCCGGGCGGCTTTTTCTGTTAAGGTATTGGGCAGAAAGGATGATGAGAATGAATACATACGTCACCGGCGCGGCCATCCGCGACCTGCGTGAAAAACGAGGCATTACCCAGAATGAACTGGCCGAGCAGATCGGCGTCAGCAATAAAACCATTTCCAAGTGGGAAACCGCACGCGGCCTGCCCGATATTTCGCTGTTGCAGCCGCTGGCGGCGGCTTTGGGAGTATCGGTCATTGAACTGATGAATGGCGAACCCATCGTCAACCGCAATCTTTCGGCCAATATGCTGCGTTCCAAACTTTATATCTGCCCCATCTGCGGCAATGTCATCCATGGTCTCGGCGATGCCGTTGTCAGCTGCTGCGGTGTCACCCTGCCTGCAGCCGAAGCCGAAGAGGCCGATGAGGAGCATGAACTGACATTGGAAATGGTGGAAGATGAATGGTTTGTCACCGTCCATCATTCCATGACAAAGGCACATTATATTTCCTTTTTGGCCTTTGTGACCACAGACCGTTTCCAGATGGTCAAACTCTACCCCGAAGGAGAGGCACAGACACGCCTGCAGCTGCGCGGTGGCGGTATGCTCTATTACTACTGCAATCGTCATGGTCTGTTCAAGCGCAAAATCACAAGAATGAAATAATACAAAAACCGCCCGACAGAATCTCTGTCGGGCGGTTGCTTTATCCGAAGACTTCGATGGCGGCGATCAGCTGCAAGACTTCTTCATTGACGCGGTCGCGGCCGTAGGCATCGAGGAACCGGTCGCGCCATTGGTCGGTGCCCAGATTAAAGCGGAGAGACCAGATGGCCCAGAAGAGATCGACATGGCGGTCGCCGATCCCGCCGTGGTCCACATCAATGAGGGCGGCAGGCTGCCAGTTTTTGAGGATGATGTTGGGCAGGCAGAAGTCGCCGTGAATGAGGGTATCGTTTTTCAGCAGGTGTTTGTGTTCCTGCACATACTGCCATGCAGCTTTTTTATCGGCATAGCAGGCGGCTTGGGGGATATGGGACGGGTCAAAATTACCGTCGAGGTAGCCCTTTTCGGCTGTGGCCAGATAGATAGATGTATGATCCGGGATGGGGCAGCCGGTAGGGTCGGTATCATGGAGACGGCGCAGCAGCCTGCCGAGGGTATCGCACAGACGGGCCGGGTCGGCCAGATGGTCGGCAGATACGCAGTCTTCACCGTCGATGGCGGCGGTCAGCAGCCAATCTTCCTCCGGGCTTTCGTAGGCCAGTACTTCGGTGGCCAGCCCTTTTCCGTGGAAGAATCGGGTCATTTCGGCTTCGCGGCGGAGGGTGTTTTTGGCGCTCTTTTTGAGATAATAACCTTTATCTTTGTCGATGAACCATACCCGTGCTTGAGGTGAACTGCTGCTGTCGAAGACTTCGGCGTCCTGCAGGAGGGGATGGAAAAGGGTAGGGAAATCGTGCAGGGCGAGGGTAACAGGTGTTTTTTGCATAAAACCTCCGAAATAAAAAGGCGCCTGCTTTGCAGGCGCCAAAGGGAACGATCAAATACTCTGCTTACGGCTGCTGCGGTAGGCACCGATGACACCGACAACAACGATTAGAGAGAGCAGAACAGCCAGCAGGCGTGTGGTATAGTAGCTGCCGGTCAGGTCGGCCAGCAGGCCGGGAACCGACGAAAAGAGCAGGCCGCCGATGGTATAGCTGACCTGGTAGTTGCGCAAGGTCTTAACATAGCCTTCTTCCGACGACAGGTTGGCCGCCCAGATGGAAATGCCAACGGTGGCGATGACCAGGCCGGTATTGATCAGCGCGGTGGACAGGAAGAGCATGACGGCCGAATCGGCGTCCAGCATACAGCCCGTGACAGCACCGGCCAGCAGTGCGCCTGTGAAGAGGATATTGGTACGGGTGGGGCCGATGGCATCGTTGATGATGCCGTATCCCCACTTGCCCACCAGCAGGATGACACCGCTGAAGGTCAGCGAAGAGGCGATCAGAGCGCTGCTCATACCCAGTTCCTTATAATAGAGGGTGTTGAAGGAGGGCAGCGCCAGACCGAGAGCACCGACCATAAAGCAGGCCACCAGCATCATCAGCTGCCAGAAACGGGTGGGAGCTGTGCCCGCCATACGGGCTTTGGCGGCTGCCTGGGGATTTGCATCGGTATAGGGCTCCATATCCAGATCGGCCGGGCGATTGCGTACCAGCAGGAAGATGAGGAGGGCGATCAGCAGAACAGCTGCACCTTCGGCCAGGAAGGCGGCGGCCAGCGAGACATGCTCGACCATCCATGTGACGGTGATGGGGCAGATGAAGGTGGCGATGGCCGAACCGGAGGCGCAGATGCTCAGAACAAAGGCCGAGCGGTCACGGAACCAGTTTTTGACCAGAATGGAAATGGGGATCATAGCACCCAGACCATAGCCAAGACCGGCCAGAGATGCAGCGATGCAGTAGAGAACGATGCTGCCTGTACCCAGACCATAGCAGAGGAAGGCGGCAGCAATCAGCAGGGTAGCCAGGGTAACACCGCGGCGCAGACCGAGCTTTTCAAAATAAACGGCGGTCAGCACCTTGGCCAGAATACTGAACAGGTTGCGCAGGGTGGGGATCATCGAGACCTGCAGATCGGAAAATCCGTTGATCTCGGTGATATAGGGCATATAGACCTGAAAGGCGTTGACGACAAAACCGCTGTTGGTCATCATCAGCAGAACGCCGCACAGACAGATCAGCCATCCATAATGCAGTTTTCCTTTTGTCATAACATATTCCTCCAAACTTACAGACCGAGGATCTCCAGTTCCTTATTGTCGGCGTTGAGAATCTCGCAGCCGTCCTCGGTGACGATGACCAGGTCTTCGATGCGGACGCCAAACTCACCTTCGAGATAGATGCCGGGTTCGCAGGAGAAGGCCATGGTGGCTTCGATGGGGTCGTGGTTATACCAGGCAATATCGCCGGGATCGTGGAGATCTACGCCGATATAGTGGCCCAGTCGGTGGAGAAAATAGGGGCCGTAGCCGCCTGCAGTAATCAGACCGCGGGCGATCCTATCGCCTTCGCTGCACAGCATACCGGGCTTGAAGGCCGCTTCGGCGGCCAGATTGGCGTTCTTGACCAGCTCATAGACCTCTTTCTGTTTATCGGAAACCGACTTCCAGAAGAAGGTACGGGTCATATCGGAGTGGTAGCCGCCCTTGGGCGCGCCCATATCGATGAGGATGGCATCGCCGGCCTTGAGGGCACGGTCGCCGGGGGTATGGTGGACATGGGCTGAGTTTTCGCCAAAAGCGACGATGGCCCAGCCGGGCATATCGGCACCTTCTTCCTTAAAGAGGGCGGAAAGCTGACGGGAAACTTCGCGCTCGGTGACACCGTCGTGGAATAAGGTGCGCGCCTTGGCCATGACACGGTCGTTCATGCGGCTGGCTTCGCGGAGCAGTTCCATTTCTTCGGCGTCCTTGTGGGCGCGCTGCAGATTGAGGGCGCGATCAGCCGGGACGTAGTCACTGGCGGCATTGTGCTGACGGAGGGGGAGCAGCCACTTGGCAGGGTATTCGCCATCGAAGCCCAGAGGCTGATCGTGAAGGGTATGCTGAGCGATCAGCGCGCAGACATCGTCCTGGTCGCCGTGGAGCACCAGCTCTATGCCCAGATCCTTGGGGAAAACGGTCAGTTCATTGACGATCAGCTTGATGCCGTTATTTTTGGAAACATAGAGGATGGTGGCACGGTCATTGCCGCGAGGGGTATAACCCAGCATATAACGGATGAGAACAGGATTGCGGATGACCATCTGGCACAGGCCGATTTCTTCCATATAGTGCAGCAGGCCATCGACACGGTTTTGATTCAGCATAAGATCGCTCCTTTATATATGATTTGGTATAAAATCAGATGAGGGAGAGCAGCGAGAAGATCCAGTTGGCGGAAATACCAGCGCACAGACCGCCGATCGTATGGCTCAGAACGGCTCTGCCGATCAGCTCGTTGGACTTGAGGCTGTTCATCATGGAGACATGGGTGGAGAGATAGCCGCTCCAGCACATGCACATGGCGGTGAAGACGGCGATATCGCCGCCATCGATGAGACCCTGGCCGATCAGTTTGCCGACCATACCAAGGGCAGCACCGGCTGCACCCAGAGCGGTGACAGGGATGGCGATGGCCTCCGCCGAGGAGAAGCCGAAGAGGGGCTGGAGGATAAAGCGGAATTTTTCAGCAATGGCAGGGAGCAGACGGATGCCTTCGTAAGCCGCGCCGGTATATTCGCCGGTGGCCGAAGGGCCGTTGGTCAGCATCATGATGAAGGTACAGATGATAAGAACGCCGGGGATGATGGCCATACCCATATCAACGCCGTTCTTGCCGCCGTCCAGCATGGCGTTAAGCAGACGAGACATGACGGCTTCGTGCTTGTCGGAATCGGCGTCCTGAAGGATCTCATCATCCAGAATATTTTTGTAGGCAGGTTCTTCGGTGCCGTAGAGCTTTTTTGTGAAAAACAGCATGATACGGACACTGACGATAGAGCCGATGACCGCGCCCAGCAGGCCGACCAGAACGGGGGTGACATGGGATACACCGGTCATGCTCTGCAGACTGATCATATAGGTACAGACGATGAGGCCCATACCAAAGGAGGTGCCCAGGTTGGTCAGCGCAGGCAGCTGATATTTCTTAAAATACTTGCGGAAGCCATGGTCATTGGCCAGCGTCAGGATGGCGGGGTTGTCCGACAGGAAAGTCGTGACCAGACCGAGAGAAGCGGCACCGGGCAGGTCATACAGGGGACCCAGCAGGGGAGAGAGCAGATGGTTGAGAACACCGACAACGCCAAACTCTGTCAGCAATGCCGAAAGCGCACCGGCCAGAACACAGATGGACATGAGATAGAAGCAGGTGTTGATCAGCAGGTCGAAGGCTGTGTTCATCATGGTGTTGAGCATATTGATCATGCCCATGGGGATGGCAAAAAGAGAGAAGAGGGCAATAAAGCAGATCGAGAAAATCAGTGGCTCACGCCATGGGTTGGGCTTTTTGTTCATAGATAAAAGACTCCTGTTTTTTAATTCGGTAAACCTATCTCCATCCTAACGGATAAAGCAGCAAAAAGCAAATGGTTTTCCCCTGTAAAGGGAAGATTTACGGGAATTGTATTTTGGGTCGGCTTGCTTTATAATAGAAGTGTATTAAAGTGGAAGTTGCAGGATGGAAAAACATCCTGCAAATGGTATGGAACTTTTGTATATGCGTCATAGTCTTATATAAGGAAAGGAGGGCATTTGTCTATGAAACAGGAAGAGAATAAACGCAGCCCTCGCGAGTTTTACGATCAGGAAAAAGAGGTGATCGGCCGTCCCGATACCGAGGTCGATGCCATCATCCGTGATATTTATCGTTCGGCTGTTTATGGAGAAAAGCCCGAGCAGCGCCGTCCCCCGCGTTCTGCGGAAGAAACACAGATCTGGCAGAGTTCGGCTCTGGAGGAGTTCTGGAAAGATCTGCCCAAAGAAAAAGAAGCGCCCAAGGCGCAGTCACAGGTGCAGAAGCAGATGCCTGCGGAGGAAAAGAAGCCAAAGATATCTCATAAACATACAGCGCCGCGAAAGAAGAAAAAGCAGAAGCGGAGCAAGCGTATAGGCATTGCAGCTTGTGTTCTGGTCATGCTGGCAGGTCTTTACGGTATTGCCATCTATGGCAATATCCCCTTCGTCCGCAAATGGCGTGATATTTATATTGAAACGGCTATGGGCACCATGACCCATCAGTGGCTGGCTACGGCTTTTATTGACGATGAGATCATCGAAGAGGTCATGGGTACCCGTGTTAATATCGAAACGGTTCAGGAAGAGATCGATACCCATTGGGCGGCCAAGCCGCTGAAAGGTGCCGACAAAAAGACCAAGTGGGAAAAGCTGCGCAAGAGCTTCTTTGATCTCTATGGCGAGATCGATCAGGAGAGTTTTGAGGCCTATACTGAAAAGAACGGCGAAGATTGCATCGATGAAGAAGGCTATCTGGTCATCGACCGGGCGGATATCGGTGCTGATGCCACAGGCATCGTGACGGTGCACGGCGACCCTGTGGTGGCCATTGATACCAGAAACGGTATCACGATCGTTAAGATCGAAGGTCCGGACTATGAAGGCCGCTTGGCCATCATCAAGAACGCAGCCCAGATGGGCTTGGAACTGGCCCCCGAAATCGGCAATGTCGGCGCCATCATCGGCAAGATCGCCGAACAGAGCGGCGCGGTACTGGCTGTCAATGCCAGCGGTTTCTATGATCCCGAAGGACAGGGTAACGGCGGTATCGCTCACGGTCTGGTCATCAAGGATGGCAAGACCTATTCTGATTTTGCCGGCGGCAACAACAAGACCATCGGCTTTGACTATGATGATAACCTGCAGATCGGCATTTACCGTGATGGTCAGAAGCTGCGTGATGCTGTAGAGTTCAAGCCGGCACTGGTCTATGATGGCCAGAAGATCGTGGAAGGTTCGGCAGGCTGGGGTGTTGCACCACGTACTGCCATCGGACAGACCAAAAACGGACAGGTTCTGCTGCTTGTTGTCGATGGCCGACAGGTGGGTTATTCCATCGGCTGCACCATGGGAGACCTTGCCGATGTCATGCTCCGCTATGAGGCTTACCAGGCCTGTAATCTGGATGGCGGTTCGTCGTCTATCATGTACTATAACGGACGAAAGATCACCCGGCCTTCGGCAGCCAATAAGGAAAACGGCCGCAGATTGCCCAATGCCTTTGTTGTTATGCCCAAATAAAAAAGAAACCCTCCGCATTGCGGAGGGTTTTCGCTATTTCCGGGCCCTTTTGGCTTTGTAGCGATAATAAAAGGTGAAGAAGTTGCCCATAATGGAGGTCATGACAATAAGGCCGCCGGCGATGGCTCCCACCTGAATGGCGACCGATTCCATACGGATGGCCAGCTCGGCAACATCACTGCGAACCAGAGCATCCATCATATAATAGAGGCCGCCGCCGGGAACCAGCGGGATGAGCATGGGAACGAGGAAGAGAATGACCGGTGTTTTGAGGATACGGGAAAGGATCTCGCTGAGGGTGACGATGGTGACGGTGGCAAAAAACAGGCTGAGGAACAGACCGAAGCCAAAATGCTCGCAGGAAAGATAGACCTGCCAGCTGAGGCCGCCGCCAAAGGCGATCCAAAGCAGTTTGCTGCCATGGACGTTGAAAAGAACGCCGAATCCGGCTGCACCAAGACAGGCCATAAAGGTTTGAATGAGGGCTTCACGCATAAGATCAACCTCCGAATCTTGTCAGAACGACAGCCGCACCGATGGCGATGGCCAATGCTTTGAGCAGCGCTTCCAGAAAACCGATGACAGCCGACAGCATATCGCCGTTGATCAGGTCGCGCAGGGATGTGGTCAGCGCAAGACCGGGGATCAGCAGCATGATATTACCGATAACGATCTTATCGGAATTATGACCTAAACCGAGGGTGTGCAAGCCAACGACCGACAGGGCCATCAGAGCGCTGCACAGCAGATTGAGCAGAATACCGTTCATGCGCAGTTTGCTGCCCAGCTGCTGGTAAATATAGAGGCCAAGACCGATGAGGAAGGATACGCAGAAATCGATAAAATCGCCGCCGAAAAAGATGGTAAAGACAGCGGCGTTGAATCCGTAGGTGATAAAGTTGTTCAGCTGGGAATACAGAGGAACCTGCGTGGCTTCTTCGACAGCTTTGGCCAGCATATCGGAAGGCATGGGGTCGGCAACGATGCGGCGGGAAAGGGCGTTCAGGCGCTCGACACGGGTCAGATTGGTGTCGCGGGACTTGATGCGGCGAGTCTGGGTGATGATATCGCCGTTCCGGTCGGTGGCTGTCAGAATGATGCTGGACAGAATGGTCAGAACATCGGAGGAGATAAAGCCGTAGGCATCACACAGACGGGTGATGGTATCTTCGACACGCATGACTTCTGCGCCGCTGGTCAATAGCAGTTCGCCGATATCGAGAATGCCTGCAACGATACGCTGGGACTCGTTGATAAAGGTCTTGTTTTCAGACACGGTCGCGGAGCTCCTTTCTTTGGTATTATAGAAAATCTCGATGAAGAGTGTTGTATAGATTACATACTTTATTATAGCACTTCGAAAACAAAAGGAATATAGAAAAAGGATGGATTTTACCGATTTTTTAAAAAGGAGGAATTTTGGGGCAAGCCCTTTATTTTTGGTCGAATTTCAGGTATGATATCTATATAAGAAGAGCCGTAATAAGTCATCGTATGCTAAGGAGGTCAAACTATGCCCCATATCGCTGTTATGATGTATCCCGGAAGAGATGAAGAGGTCAAGAAGAACCTGGCCCACAAAATCCATGCCCTGATCGTTGAGGAACTGAAAGTTCCCGAAGGGGTCGTTTCGGTATCGATGAACGATATCGAAAAGGAAAAATTCCCCGAGGCTATGGCCAAGATCCCCAAGGAAAATATTGTGATTGATTTCAATAAGTAAGAAAAACCGCCCTGCGATGCAGGGCGGTTTTTATAGTTTGGCGCAAAATTGGGTCCAAATCCCTCTTGGGAAAATAAAAAACACCCACTTTCGTAGGTGTTTTTCTGGCGGAGAAAGAGGGATTCCATTTCCCACAAAACGGGTTTTGTGGGAGCCCTTACGGGATTAAATAGATTTTGCTGACGCAAAATCGGGTCCAAATCCCTCTTGGAAAATAAAAAACACCCACTTTCGTAGGTGTTTTTCTGGCGGAGAAAGAGGGATTTGA
>JAFYOK010000322.1 GCA_017560175.1 Clostridia bacterium
CACGCAATTTCTCCACCGGCGACGACAGTGCCGTTCGCCTGCTCCGGGATGCCGGACATGAGATCATCGATTTTTCCGAAGCCGACATGGGCGCAGGCACCCCCGAAAATGTCGTATGGGAAGCCGTCGGCGATGCCGACATTGCCATCACCGGCCTGGAACCCTTCAGCCGCACCGTACTGGAACACTGCCCCAATCTCCGCCTGATCTCCCGCCGCGGCATCGGTTACGACTCGGTCGACCTGGATGCCTGCATCGATCACCACATCACCCTCTGCCGCACGGTCGGTGCTGTTGAAGGCTCGGTGGCCGAACACGTCCTGGCCTATATCCTCTATTTCGCCCGCCGCCTCGACCTGCAGAATATCCCCATGCACGAGGGCAAGTGGCAGCGCACCATGACCCCCGGTGCCAAGACCCGTAAGCTGGGCCTGGTGGGCTTCGGCGGCATCGGCAAGGAGATCGCTCTCCGCGCCCGCCCCTTCGGTATGGAGCTTTACTACAACTGCCGCCACCCCAATTCGGCATGGGAAAAGGAATATGGCGTACAGTATCTGCCCATGGATCAGCTGCTGGCCACCTGCGACTACATCTCGGTCAATGTTCCGCTGACCGAAGCCACACGCGGCATGTTTGATGCCGATGCCTTTGCAAAGATGAAGCCGGGCAGCATCTTCATCAATATCGCCCGCGGCCCTGTAGCCGATGCCCATGCCCTTCGTGCTGCGCTGGACAGCGGCCATCTGGCCGGCGCTGCCATCGATGTCTATGATGTCGAACCCTGCACCGATTCTCCCCTCATGGGCCAGCCCAATGCCCTGCTCACTCCTCATACCGCCACCTACACCAGCGAAAACTTCACCACCATGAACATCATTGCCGCCCGGAATGTCCTCGACTTCCTGGATGGCAAGCTGGATGGAAAGTATATCGTCTGATAGCTGCTTATAGACCATCTCCAAGAATGGTTGTCATGCTGAGCGTAGTCGAAGCATCTCACTCCAAGCTTAAACAATACGATCAAAACCTTTTATCTGTGTGTGAGATCCTTCGATTCCGCATTCGCTCCACTCAGGATGACAATGAGGCTTATTGATACGATTAAACGGACACATCCCTACGAGCTAACAGACTATAAAGAGGTAACACCTATGGACAAGAAAGACGAGATCATCAACCTGCAGCTGGAATTGATCCGCACCATGACCGAAAACAATCTTCGCAACCTTGCAGGCGATTTCTGGGGCAATACGCCCACACCCAAAACCTCTGTCAAAGAAGAGAAAAATACTCCACAGCCTGTGGATACAAAACCTGTCGAGGAACCCGTTCCCGCCGAAGAGCCTGTTCCCTCCATTGACGAACTCAAGGCCGAACTGGAAAGCTACATCGGCCTGGAAGCCATCAAGAAAGAGGTCGAGAGCCTCATCAACATGGTCACTGTTCATAAGCTGCGTGAGCAGCATGGCCTGCCCGTCGTCGACCTTTCTCTCCACATGGTCTTTTCGGGCAATCCCGGCACAGGCAAGACCATGATCGCCCGTCTGATGGCCAAGATCTACCGCAGCCTGGGCATCCTCTCCAAAGGCCACCTTGTGGAAGTCGACCGCAGCGGCCTTGTGGCCGGTTATGTGGGACAGACAGCCATCAAGACCCAGAAGGTACTGGAATCGGCACTGGGCGGCGTCCTCTTCATCGACGAAGCCTATGCCCTCTCCGATAAGGGCGACAACGATTTTGGCCACGAAGCCATCGACACCATCCTCAAATACATGGAAGACCACCGCGACGATATCGTCATTGTCGTTGCCGGTTATGATGGGCTGATGGATGACTTCATCCATTCCAACCCCGGTCTGGAATCCCGCTTCAACCGCTTCCTCCATTTTGATGATTATACCCTCGATGAGATGGTGGCCATCTTCAAAATGCGCTGCGACAGCAATAAGTATATTCTGGGCGAAGGTGCCGAAGAAGCTGTCCGCAGCCTCATCAAGCAGGAAAACGAAAATGCCGTTTCCTTCGGCAATGCGCGCGGCGTCCGTAACCTCTTCGAAGATGTATTGGTCCGCCAGGCGGGTCGTCTGGCGAAGGCCGAAAATATTACTGTCGAACTGCTGACCGAACTCCGCACGGAAGATATCCTGCCCGAAAATCCCCAATAAGACGCAAAAAAGCCGCCTCTTTCGAGGCGGCTTTACTTTTTTTGATCTTACTTGAGACCCAGGTTGAGGTTATACTCGGTCAGGTACCACTTGCCGCCGATCTGAGCGACACGGGCGATACCGCCGAAATCAGCGGTGCCATCGGGGCCTTCGAAGGTGGCGGTGAAGGAGACATCACGCAGCTGGTTTGCACCGTAGGTGGAAGCAGCCGACTTGAGGGCGGAAGCCGAAGCCGAAGCCTCTGCATCGACCTTGACCGAAATGGTGAAGGGCTCGCCGACCAGCTCAGCCTTCTGACGCTGCAGATCCTGCATATACATGAGGCTCTGGCCGTACAGGGTGTACTCGTTGTAGCACATATCCTTAATATCGTCAACCAGATATTCCTGCATGTTGCGGATTCTTGTTTCAGCATAGAGAGAAGTGAGGTAACCCTCGACGGTCTTTGCAGGTGTTGTCATTTCACCAAACATCTGAATGCCGAGAACAACAGCCAGCGCGATCACGGTGACCGCAGCAATGCCGCCCAGCATCAGCTTGAGATTGATCTTCTTTTCTTTTGTCTGATTTTCTTTCATACCTATACTCCCATAGAACATATATTGTGCAGATCCCAAAATGGGTTTTGAGTGCATATACCTAATATTATATCCAAAAGCCTGTCAAAATCAAGAAAATTTAGGGGAAGTCGGAAAAACCGCAAGCATTTAACAATTTTCTTACATTTTTGGTATTGTTTTTTCATATTTACAGGGTAAAATAGAGCCAGAAAGATAGAAAGGCTCTGCCAAGCTGAAACTTTTCTGAAGTTTTTATATATAAGGAGACTATACTATGAACGAATACAGTAATAATAATGGATATAATAATGGCGAATACCGCGGCAGCGGTTACAACGATGACCTCTATATGGATGCACGTCAGAACGGCTTTACCGGCTACGGCTACCATAGCGAGCCCCGCTATATCGAGGTCGAAAAAAAGAAGACCTTTGGTCAGAAGCTCCTGTCGGCTGTACTGGTCGGCGGCCTGATGCTTGGCTCCTCGGCAGCTACGCTGGCCGGCTACATCCACTTTACCGAACAGGGCAGTAAGCCTCAGGTCATCCAGGGCGGCCAGCAGGTGGTCTATACCCTCTCTTCCGAAGAGGGCAGCCTGACACCTCAGGAGATCTTTGTCAAGTGCAACCCCTCGGTCGTTGCCATTTCTACCCAGAGCCGCAGCTACTACGGCATCGGTGAAAGCTCGGGTACCGGCATCATCATGAGCGAAGACGGCTATATCATCACCAACCACCATGTCATTGATGGTGCCGTTGACATTCAGGTCACCACCAAGAACGGCGTTTATCCTGCCACCGTTGTGGGCAGCGAAGCCAAGAGCGACATGGCCGTTATCAAGATCGAAGCCACAGGCCTGCAGCCTGCCGAGTTCGGCTCGTCGGCCGAACTGGTCACAGGCGACAGCGCCATTGTCATCGGCAATCCCCTGGGTCTGGAGTTCGCCGACACCATGACGGTCGGCTATGTTTCGGCCACCGAGCGTGTCGTCCAGATCTCTGATTATATTATGACCCTCATCCAGGTCGATGCTGCCGTCAACCCCGGCAACTCGGGCGGCCCCCTCATCAACAGCCGCGGCCAGGTCGTCGGTGTCGTCAACGCCAAAATCTCTCAGGATGCCGTAGAAGGCATCGGTTTTGCCATCCCCATCGACACAGCCATGACCATCGCACAGGATCTCATCGAGCATGGTTATGTCACCAACCGTCCCATGCTGGGCATCACCGTCCAGAGCATCACCCAGGAACAGGCCGCCTATTACGGCTATGAGCCCGGCATCACCATCACCGAAGTTTCCCCCGGCAGCTGTGCTGAGGCAGGCGGCATGAAGGTGGGCGACAAGATCCTCGCCTTCAACGGTGTCGAAGTCGACAACGCCACCGAACTCAACTATGAAAAGGATAAGTGCAGCGTCGGTGATACCGTCACGGTCACCATCGAGCGCGAAGGCCAGAAGATGGATCTGACCATCGTTCTGACCGCAGGCACCGCCGCATAAAAGAGCATAAAATCAGCCCCATCGGAAGTTTCCGATGGGGCTTTTCGTTTACTTTAAAAATTCTGTGATTTTTCCGCCGTCATGGAATCCCTTGCCGTAAAGGCGCATGAGGGCTTCCTTTGAGCGCTTGGTGGTATCGACACCTGTGATGTCATCGGGTGCCAGAATGAGCACCTTGCCCTCCTGTTCCAGCTGACGGGCATAATCGACGCTGTCGTTATACCGTTTGGCGCGGAGATTGAGCCTGTGGGCTGCCATGGGATACGCCTTCCGCAGCATCTTCGCCAACATACGATCCTTATCGGCTGTACGGGGCTTGTCGATGGGGCGGGTGAGAATGAGGACGATCTTATCATAGCCCAGTTCCACCGCCTTGCGAATGGGCACAGGGTCGGCCAGCGCACCGTCGAAATACCGCACACCATCGATCTCAATGGGCTTGCTGATGCCGGGGATGGCACAGGAGGCTTTGAGAGGCTCAAAGTTATCAAAGGTCAGATCATCCCCTGTAAAATACCTGGCTTTGCCCGTATCGGCTTCGGCGGCCACCAGCAGAAAATTGCAGCAGGCCGGATGTGCCTGCATGGCGGCATGGTCGAGGGGATTTTCGCCATCACTCTTGGGCAGCTGACCGTAGACATAGTCAAGATTGAAAAAAGAACCTTTACGAATGAGGTTGTGCAGACCCATATAGTCGGGGCGGAAGGAATAGGTGAAGTAGAAACGATAGCTGCGTCCGCGCTGGCCCGACAGATAGGAGGTCAGGTTGGCCGCACCGGCCGATACGCCGATGACCCCGTCGAAAACAATGCCCAGATCAAGGCACTTGTCCATAACACCGGCGCCGTAAACACCGCGCAGACCACCGCCCACATCAATGAGGCAGGTTTTCATGATTGTTTTCCCTATCAGATGACGAAATAGCCTTCGTCGACCAGCAGCATGAAGCAGTAGTTGACCTCATCGTCGGAAAAGAGGGAGGCATACTTATTATCCACAACCTGTGCTTCCAGAGAGAGATCAAGGCGGCCTGCCTTAGCCAGCTTTTCAAAGTTTTCGCTGGCACCTTCACGGGAGAAGATAAAGCGAGCCAGCTCATCGCCGCCCTTGGCCGTGATGGTCTGCAGGGTCTTGGCCGATGTACCGCAGCCGATGGCCTTGGCCTGCTCCAGCTTGGCCAGCAGATCCTGTGTAAACTGTTCTTTGAGTGTCATATTTCTAACTCCTTACGATAGATTTCAGTATAGGTCAGGTTTCATAAAGAAACGCATTATGCCTTCTCTGCCCATTCGGCCTCCTTGAAGCCCACCAGAACGGTATCGCCCTTAACATAGATGGGGCGCTTGACCAGCATACCGTCGGTGGCCAGCAGATCAAGCATCTCGTCTTCGGTCATGTTGGGCAGCTTGTCCTTGAGAGCCAGCTCCTTATAGAGGTTGCCGCTGGTGTTGAAGAACTTACGCAGCGGCAGGCCGGAAGTCTTATGCCACAGTGCCAGTTCTTCACGTGTGGGGTTGTCGATCTTGATATCACGGAAGGTATGCTCGATCCCCTGTCCTTCCAGCCACTTGCGCGCCTTCTGACAGGTGGTGCACTTGGGATAACATACAAACAGAGCAGACATAGATTTCTCCTTATTTTTCATAGATGGCCAGCATACGGCCCAGGCGCTCCTTCATCTGTTCACGGACATCGGCAGGGGAAAGGATCTCCACGCCGCCGCCCAGGCCAAAGACCCAGGCCATAAACTGGGGGCTGACCGAAACTTCCACATTGACGGTAAAATGGTCATCCCCATCGGGCGCCAGAATGATTTCCTTGCCGAAGCGGTCGATGACAACGTTGGCCAAGGCATTTTCAAAACGCAGACGAACGCTGCGGCGGTCGCCGTGGTACATGCCAAACAGAGTATTGGTATATTCGTCGGGCTTATTCTTGGGCTTGGCAGCACGGACTTCGGTCATGCTGATATGGCTCATTTTATCTACGCGGTAATGACGGGTATCTCCCGTATCATCGGGGCATGCCACCAGGTAATAATTCTCATCATCCCACACCAGAAACTCAGGGCTGACCAGATAGATACGACCATCGTGTCGATATTTTTTCTCTTTGGCGCGGTCGTAGTCAAAATACTTGAACTTGATCTTGACGCCCTTATTGATGGCCTCGGAAAGCAGGTCAACATTATAATAGACGCTCTCGTTCATCGACTTGACGCGGTTCTGTACAACGACCTGACGATGGAGGCTCTTACCCTCATGGATACTGGCCAGACCTTCGATCTTGCCGATCAGCGCCAAAGTCTTGCTGTGGGTGATAAAACGGGAAGACTGGACGGCATCGACCAACAGCTTGATCTCGGGCAGCTGGAAATCGCGGTCGGTGACAAAATAGCCGGTCGACTTACTCTTGACCATCTGGATCTCCAGGCCGTACTCCTGCAGGGCATCGATATCGCCATAGATGCTCTTGCGTTCGGCCGAGATGCCGTAACTTTGCAGATGGGCGATCATATCCTGCACGGTGACGGGATGATCTTCATCGGAATTTTTCAAAAGATAATCTTTGAGATAAAGCAGCTTGAGCTTCTGGCCGCTGGTTTTGGCCATAAGATCACCTCATTTCTTTAATCGACCTTCTTGGACTGAATCTCGTAAAGGCCGGGATAGGTGGTATATTTCTTCATCTTTTCGGGGCCCAGGCGCTCGAAGAGCTTGCTTTGGGCAGCGGCAGCATCATCGAGGATGCGCTGCTCGTCGCAATGGAGCATGATGCGGTTTTCCATCATGATCTCGCCATCAACAATGACGGTCTCCACATCCTGGCCATGGGCATGGGCCACCAATCGGGCTTCGGGCAGGATATTGAAGGGCGCCAGATGGGGCTGGTTGGTGTTGACGATGATGATATCGGCACGCTTTCCCACTTCCAGCGAACCTGTCAGATGATCGATGCCCAATGCACGGGCGGCACGGATGGTACACATCTCCAGTACACGGCCCGGAGGTGCAAGGGTAGAATCATGCTCATGGATACGATGGATGACCTGGAAGACCTTCATATCGCGCCAGATGTCATAGCTGCGGTCGGGGGCAGTACCATCGGTGACGATGACCACCTCGCCGCCGGCACGGAGGATCTCATAAACCGGGCAGCGGACACTGATATTGGCTCGGGTGGTGGGGCCGTGGAAAACAACGGCACCGGTCTTGGCCACGATATCGATCTCGCTCTGTGTCAGTCCTGTGGAGTGGGTCAGCGATGTATGAGGGCCGAAGAACTCGGGGGTGGTATCATAGGTAAACTGAATACCGCCGGTGCGGGCATGGGTGTGCAGCGCCACACCGTATTCATGGGCGATGCGGGCCATTTCACGGTTCTTCCATGCAGCAAACTCCGGGGTATCGTCGGCACGAGGGGTCAGATTGCCGGGGGCAACGATACAGAACTGACGGGGATGAACGCCGTTCATGGTCTTTACGGCCTTTTCGGTATTTTCCACCACCTGCTCGGGCGTCAGAACAGTCTCCTTGCGGATGCCGTCCACATAGATGTGGGGATGCTTGGGCCAGGGGCCGTCGCTGAATCCGATACCCGAAAGCTCACGGATACCTGTCTTGAGTGCGCCGTCGAAGTGGGCCTGCAGGATCTCCAAACGGTCGGAACGAGGGGTAGAGGCGATCATGGATACCGCTGTAGTGATGCCGAACTTGAGGCGTTCGGCTGCAGCCAGAGCCGCTTCGGCATACCAGAAGTCATCATCGGTATAGTGGAAGTAGATCTCCTCGGCCATGTCATCCCAGTTGGCATACTGATCGCCGAGGGTACGGGTCAGGCAATGGCCGCCGTGGCCGTGACCATCGATGAGGCCGGGCAGAACGGCTTTACCCTTGGCATCGATGACCTTTGCCGCCTGTACTTCTTCGGGCAGTTCTTCCATAGCACCAATGGCGGCAATGGTGTTGCCCCGAACGGCGATATATCCGTTTTCAAAGACCCTGTGCTGTGGGTCGACGGTGACAATAACCGCATTGCGGATGAGCAGATCGTACATAAAATGACCTCCCTTTTGTTTCTGTTTCTATCATACCACATCCCATTGCCGCGAAAAAGGGCGAAGACTTAAAATTTACGAATAAATGTACGATAAATGTTTGTAAAAACATCTGTTCTATGTTAGAATAAACTTAAAATAGAAACAAATATTCGATTTCTTTTTACAGAATGTGTCGCAGACACCGCAATGCGGCAATATCTCTGCACCGCAGGTGCAAATTAACACGGAGGTGTTTCCATGGCAAGCAAGATCCTCAGCGCCAAGCGCAAAGCCATTCTGGACTACATCGAGAACTTCACGCTGGAAAATGGCTATGCCCCCTCGGTCCGCGAGATCGGCGAAGCGGTCGGCCTGCGTTCTCCCTCGACCGTCCATTCTCATCTGAAAATTCTTGAAGACAACGGCTACCTGCAGAAGAGCAAGGGCAAGACCCGTACCGTATCGGTGGCCGGTCAGACCAACTATAAAAACGTCCCTCTGCTGGGCACTGTCCAGGCCGGTCTGCCCATTCTGGCCCAGGAAGAGACCGTCGGCTATGTCCCCTTTGAGGGTCATGGCGGCAGTGATCTCTTTGCGCTGACCGTCCGCGGCGACAGCATGAAGGACGCCGCCATTCTGGAAGATGACGTCGTCATCGTCCGCCAGCAGCCCACCGCCGACAACGGCCAGATCGTCGTTGCCCTCATCGGCGAGGAAGCCACCGTCAAGCGCCTGCATATCGAAAAAGGTCATGTCTGGCTGCTGCCCGAAAACCCTGCCTACGAACCCATCGACGGCGACGGATGCTCGATCCTCGGTGTTGTCGTAGCCGTATACCGCTACAATGTCCGCTAAGAAAGCCGCCCCGGGAGGAAGATCCCTTTCGCCGTGCAGCCCGGTCACCGATCTGCCGGGCTTTGGTCCCAAGCGCGCTGCGCTGCTGGCCAAGCTGGGACTGACCCACCTTGGGGATTTTCCCGGCTATTTTCCCCGGGATTATGAAGACCGCACCACCATCTATCCCCTCTCCCGTGCGCCGCAGGATCTCAAGGTCTGTTTCCGCCTGATCATTGCCAACGATCCTGTGCTCTCCCGTCTGCGCCAGGGGATGCAGCTGGTCAAGGTCCGCGCTTTCGACCATACAGGCTCTGTCGAAATCGTCTTTTTCAACCGCCCCTATACCCAGAAGCAGCTGGAGAAAGGTCGGGAATACATCTTCTACGGTAAGATCGAAAACTATCCCCATCGTCCTCAGCTGATCAATCCCCTCTTTGAGGAGATCGGCGAAGACGGCGAGGTCACCGGGCGCATCCTGCCCATCTATCCTCTGTCGGCCGGCATTTCCTCCTCCATGGTCGAGCAGGGTGTCCGCACGGCGCTGCAGGTCTGTCCTGTGCCAGAAAGTGCCATCCCCGAAACCATTGCCGAAAAAATGGGACTGATGGACAATGCGGAAGCCTATACCCAGATCCACTTCCCCCACAGCCTGGAAGAAGCAGCCGAAGCGCGCCGCCGCTTCATTTTTGAAGAACTTTATACCTTCTGCTGTGCTTCGGTGGGCCTCAAATGGGAGTCCAAAACCCGTGTCCGCCGTCCCATGCAGTATTTTGACCCCGAAGAGTTTTATCAGAAGCTGCCCTTTACCCCTACCGATGCCCAGAAGCGTGCCATTGCCGATGCCTTTGCCGATATGACTTCTCCCAACCGCATGAACCGTCTGGTACAGGGCGATGTTGGCTCGGGCAAGACCTTGGTGGCTGCTGCCTGCGCATGGCTCTGCCGCCGGAACAAGCGGCAGGCCGTCATCATGGCCCCCACCGAACTGCTGGCTCGTCAGCATCAGAAGACCCTCACAGGCCTGCTGGCCCCCTTCGGGATGCAGGTCGGCCTGCTGGTCTCGGCCATGCCCACCGCCGAAAAGAAAGCCGCCCTTATGGCAGCCGCCAACGGCACCTTCGATCTGATCTGCGGCACCCATGCCCTCATCCAGAATGTTGTCGAGTTCACCGACCCGGCCCTCTTCGTTGTCGATGAGCAGCACCGCTTCGGCGTCGCCCAGCGCTCGGCGCTGGCCAAAAAGCAGCCCGACAGCCATATGCTGGTCATGTCGGCAACGCCCATCCCCCGCACCCTCTCGCTCATCATCTTCGGTGATCTCGATCTGTCCATCATTGACCAGATGCCCCGCGGCCGTCTGCCCATCGAGACCTATTCCATCGGCGAGGACAAACGCCGGCGTATGGAGTCTTTCCTGCTCAAGCAGGTACAGGAGGGCGGCCAGGCCTATATCGTCTGTCCCCTCATCGAGGAAAGCGAAGTTTCCGACCGTCAATCGGCAGAAGAATACATCACCCGTCTGTCCAAGGCGCTGCCCATGCTGCGCATCGGTCTGATGCACGGCAAGCTGCCGGCCAAAGAAAAGGAAGCCGTTATGGCCGAGTTTGCCGCCGGTATGCTGGATGTTCTGGTATCGACCACCGTTATCGAGGTCGGCATCGACGTGCCCAACGCTAACCTGATGATCATCGAGAATGCCGAAAGTTTCGGTCTGTCCCAGCTGCATCAGCTGCGCGGACGTGTCGGCCGCGGCAAGCGCCAGTCCTACTGCATCCTCATGCGCAAGGGATCACGCACCCCCCGTCTCGATGTCATCTGCAAAACTGCCGATGGCTTCAAGGTGGCAGAAGAAGACCTCAAGCTGCGCGGCCCCGGCGACTTTTTCGGCAACCGTCAGCATGGTCTGCCTGCCTTCCGTCTGGCCGATCTTTCGGCCGACCTGCGTGTCTTTGAACAGGCGCGCACGGCTGCCGAAGAAACCTTCCGCCGTGACCCCGGCCTGGAGCTGCCCGAACATGCTGCCCTGCGCACCCGTGTCATGTCTCTCCTGCAGGATGAAAGCGGCATCAAACGAAACTGAAACGACTTAATTTTAACCATTTTCCAAAGCTGTTCTTCCATTTGAAGAGCAGCTTTTTTAATTTCCTTTCAGTTAAGGGCCTCTGACCTTCAAAAAAGTATGAATTTTGTTTAAAAACTGGAAAAGAACAGTTGAAGCAGAGAGACCTATACTTTATAATAAATCTGCTGGCCGAAAGGCTTCTTTTATTCATATAATCTATTTTATTACATTTAAGGGAGGTATATCTTTTGGTAGAAATCAAAAACCTCACAAAAGTATACGGCAACCACCGCGCAGTTGATAATCTGACCATCACCGTTGAAGAAGGCCAGATCTACGGCTTCCTCGGCCCCAACGGCGCAGGTAAATCGACCACCATGAACATCATGACCGGCTGCCTGGCTGCAACATCCGGCTCGGTCTCCATCAATGGTTTCGACATCCTCACCCAGCCCACAGAGGCCAAGAAGTGCATCGGCTATCTGCCCGAGCAGCCCCCTCTGTATATGGACATGACCCCCAGAGAGTACCTGACCTTTGTCTGCGGCCTCAAGGGCATCAAGGGCAAGATGGTCAAGGAAGAGGTTCTGCGTGTTGCACAGATGACACAGATCCAGGATCACCTCGACCGTCTCATCAAGCACCTGTCCAAGGGCTATAAGCAGCGTGTCGGCATCGCACAGGCCATCCTGGGTGATCCCAAGCTGGTCATCCTCGACGAACCCACCGTCGGCCTCGACCCCAAGCAGATCGCCGAGATCCGCGAGCTCATCCGTGAGCTGGGTCAAAACCGCACCGTCATCCTCTCCAGCCATATCCTCACCGAGATCAACACGGTCTGCGACAAGATCATGATTATCCGTAAGGGTAAGCTGGTTGCCTGCGATACCCCCGACAACCTGACACGCACCATGCTGGGCGAGGCTTCCCTCAGCCTGACCATCGATCCCTGCGGCAAGAAGCTCTCTTCTCTGTCGGAGATCGAAGGCGTTCTGTCCTTTGACCAGCAGCCCTCCGAAAAGGATCCCGGCTGCGTCGAACTGACCATCGCCCATGCACCCGATGCCGATATCCGCCGCGCTGTCTTCCAGGCTGTCGCCGGTCTCGGCTGCATCATCCTTTCCATGCACGAAGTCCGTCATACTCTGGAAGATATCTTCCTCGAGCTGACCAACCCCGATGCGCCTGCCGCAGAAGAGGCCGAAGCCCCTGCTGAAGGCGAAGAAAACGCATAAGAAAGGAAAAGACATACATGTTCGTTATTTATAAGAAAGAGCTCCAGGGCTATTTCAATGGCATGATGGGCTATGTCTTCATCGCCTTTGCTCTGGCCATCATCGGCGTCTATATGACCGCCGTCAACCTGACCCAGGCTTACCCCAACTTTGAGTATGTTCTCGACTCGGTCCGCTTCCTGTTCATCCTGCTCATGCCCGTTCTGACCATGCGCACCATTTCGGAAGAACGCCGCCAGCGCACCGACCAGCTGCTCTATTCTTCCCCCATCTCCACATGGGCAGTCGTCGGCGGTAAGTTCCTGGCTTCCCTCACTGTTTTTGCCATTCCCCTGCTGATCAGCTGCGTTTACCCCATCCTGCTCAAGCAGTTTGGCATCGTCAACCTCAAGACAGCCTACGCCGGTATCCTCGGCTTCCTGCTGATGGGCGGCGCTGCCATTGCCATCGGCGTTTTTGTATCGGCCCTCAGCGAGAGCCAGATGGTCGCCGCTGTTGCATCCTTTGCCATGCTGCTGATCTGCTACCTCATGCCCAACCTGGCCAACATGGTCTCTCCCTCTGCCATGGCATCGGCCATCGGCTTCTCCCTGCTGTTCCTGCTGGTTGCCTACTTCCTGTACAGCACCACCAAGAATAAGCTGCTGGCTGCCGGCTGCGGTCTCTGCGGCATGGGCGCTATGGCTGCCCTCTACTTCCTCAAGCCCACCATGCTCGAGGGTTCCTTCAATGAAGCACTCAACGCACTGTCGGTCTTCCAGCGTTACGATTCCTTTATCTATGGTATGCTCGACCTGCGTTCTGTCATCTATTTCATCACCATCATCGCGCTTTTCATCTTCTTCACCGTACAGGTCATCGAAAAGCGCCGCTGGGCCTAAATAAGGAGGTCTTGCACTATGAACAACAATAAGCCCGAAAACTCCTTCCAGGCAAGCGCCCTCAAGATGGGCAGCACACAGGCTGTCTTCTGTGCTGTCATCATTGTTATCGCCATCCTGGTCAATATGATCTTTGCCAAGCTGCCTGCTACATACACCCAGTTTGACCTGAGCGCAAGCAGCCTGTTCACCCTCTCTGCGCAGACCACCGAGCTCTGCAAGAACCTGGAGAACCCTGTCACCCTCTACCATGTTGTCGAGACCGGCAGCGAGGATGACCGTATCGTCAGCCTGCTGGACCGCTATGCCGCTGCAGGCAATGTCACCGTCCACCAGATCGACCCTGTTCTCTATCCTGCATTCACCGGCAACTACACACAGGATGTCGTTAACAACGGCAGCGTTATCGTTGTCTGCGGCGAGCGCTCCAAGGTCGTCGACAATCTGGAGATCGTCGTTCCCGTCATCACCAACCAGGACTACTACATGCTGACCGGCCAGCCCGACGGCTATGAGTTCGACGGTGAAGGCGCCATCACATCGGCCATCCACTATGTCACCACCGATGAGCTGCCCACCATCTACACCCTGGAAGGCCATGGTGAGACCGCTCTGCCCGACTACATCCTCAGCCTGATCGCCAAGGACAACTACACCATCAGCTCTCTGAGCCTGATGAGCGCCGGCGGCATCCCCGAGGACTGCAATGCCCTCATCATCAACTCTCCCCGCAACGACCTGAGCGAAAACGAACTGAACCTGATCCTGACCTACATGGAGCAGGGTGGCAGCGTCATTCTGCTCAGCGACTTCGGCACCGGCATCCGCCCCAACTTCGACGCTCTGATGGCCACCTACGGCCTGCAGTTTGTCGATGGCGTCGTTGTTGAGCGTGACAGCGCTTACTACTTCGCTTCCGGCTACAACCACTATCTGCTGCCCGGCCTGGGTGAGCATGAGATCACCGCAAGCCTGCTGCAGAACAACCTCTATGTTCTGATGCCCCAGGCCATGGGTATTGCCGAGACCTCCAGCCACCGCAGTACCCTGCGTCTGACCTCCCTGCTGACCACCACCGAGCAGGCTTATGCCAAGCCCAATGCCACTACAGCAACCACCATGGAGAAGGAAGACGGCGATATTGACGGTCCCTTCAGCGTTGCAGCTGTCGTTACCGAAAGTTCCAACGGCGGCGAAACCAAGCTGGCCGTTTATGCCTCCTCTCTGCTGCTCAACGAAGAGCTGAACAATCTGGTCTCGGGCGGCAACAGCGATATCTTCCTGTCGACCATCGGCTGGATGTGCGATTATGAGCAGAGCATGAACATCCATGCCAAACCTCTGGCTGCCGATGCCCTGGTCGTTCCTGCCGATAAGGCCAACCTGTGGTCGGCCGTTGCCGTCATCGGTGTCCCCCTCTTCATTCTGCTGAGCGGCGTCATCATCGTTCTCGACAGGAGGAAGAAGTAATGCCCAGTAAGAAAGCCCTGAGCATCAGCCTCGTTGTCATGCTCCTGCTGGGCGGCATCTATGCATTCATGATGCTGACCATGGAAGAGCCCATTGACGAAGCTGCCATCTATGCCGAGACCGGCATGAGCTCCAACGCCATGACCCTCACCGAGATCGACATGCGCACCATCATGTTCCTGACCGTCGAGTGCGGACACGGCGACACCATGGAACTGGAATACACCGTCCAGGGCTGGAAGGCCAAGGACAACCACGATATCCCTCTGGACGATGCACTGGTTGAGGAGATCCTCAATCCTCTGTGCGCCGTCAAGTCGGACCGTCTGCTGAGCGAAGATCCCGAAGCCAAGGCCGAATACGGCCTGGCGCCTGCCCGTTACAAGGTCACTCTGACCGACTCCAAGGGTCAGAGCTACACCTTTAACATCGGCGAAAAGCACCCCACCACTTATAAGTACTACTTCAATATCGAAGGCGAAGACAAGATCTATACCGTTCCCACCGGCGTTGGTATGAAGCTCGAAGAGCACCACAGCGTCGGCAGCCTGATCAAGTCTCCCTACTTCCCTGCACCCAGCGCATCGGTCACCGAGTCCATCGCCATCGATACCGGCGACCGCCATGTTGAAGTTGTCCACCTGCCCGAGGGCAGCGACACCTGCTGGAGCAGCGACTACACCTGGTTCTTCAAGAGCGAAAACGGCAATCTCCTCCCCATGGATGAGACCGAATTCGCCTACTTCACCAACGTTATCGGCGGCATGGGCTTCCTGCAGACCGTCGACTACTGTGATGATCCTGCCGAACTGGAACAGTATGGTCTGGTAGACGGCAAGCAGCACAAGATCTCCCTCACCTATGAGAGCGCCCAGCGCGGCATGGTCACCGATGTCATCTACATCGGCCTTGGTGACAACGGCTCCACCTACGCTCGCGTCGACGGCTCCTGGGTCGTCGGTTCCATCGTCAACAAGTACGATTACTTTGGCTTTGGCTACGAAAAGTACCAGGCTCGTGACTTCTTCAAGCTGGCTCTCGACACCGTCGAAGGCATGACCGTCACCCTGGATGGCCAGACCCACAAGATCGATGTTGAGCGTACCCTGGAAGTCACTTCTGACGGCAAGGAAAAGGTTCTGACCGACTTCATCTCGGATGGCAAGACCCTCCTGAGCAGCACCGTTACCGGTTGGTTCAACGGTATGCGCAATGTTGTCGCCGAAGGCCTGACCTCCGAAGTCCCTGCAGGCGATCCCTATATGACCATCACCTTTGACCGCAACACCACAAACTACAAGAATATGACTCTGAAGATCTGGGAGTACGATTCCAGCTTCTACATTTCCGAGTTTGCCGGCGTCAAGGTTCTGATCAACAAGAACGATGTCAAGAACATCGTCACCAATCTGACTGCTGCTCTGGAAAGCACAGCCGAATAAGCATGAAAAAGCCCGTTCCGATCGGAACGGGCTTTTCTTGTATCTTTTAGTTTTCTTCTTCGTCGATATAGTCCATCAGGCGCATACCGGCCGTATCGGTGACCGGCAGGGAGAAGACGATGGAACCGGCCTTGGTGCCTGTACCTGCATCCTCCATGATGGCCTTCATGATATCATTTTTGCGCTCGGTACGGGAAACGATAAAGACCATTTCCTTCTCGGGAACCAGGGTAACGCCCAGGAACTTCTCGGCTTCCTTACCGCCGGTACCCTTGGCATGGATGACGGTACCGCCGCGTGCCTGCGCCTTGCGGGCAGCATCCATGATCATTTCGGTATAGCCCTGGTTGGCGATAACGACGATCAGTTCATACTTGGTATCCTTCAATTCCGATTCCTCTCCTTTGACGTATTCCTGACCATCGGTCAGGTAGCTTAAAACCTTTTTGCCGCCGATGCTGCTCATGGGAATGATAAAGACGATGCCCAGGCCGGGAATATCGATCTTCATTTCCACCTGCAGACGGCGCTTGACCTCCTTCCACTTTTCACCTGTGACAAAGTGAAACATGACGCTCTTATCCGAGCCGTCCAGGCCGAAGTAGTCCAGCAGCTCATCGGCTGCAGTACCTGCGCCGGCCGTTGCAATGGAAACGGTCAGACCGGCGCTTTTATAAAACTCATCAAATTTTCTGGTTTTATTTCGATCGATGATGGTGACCATCAGATATAATCCGCTCATAGAATGTATATCCTCCTATTTCGACTACAGTTCGATGATATCATCATCTTCGTAGGCCGCCAGTGCATATTCTGCGGCGGTCGGTCTGCGCTGCTTGATCTTGTGGACCAGACCAAGGATCTGGATGGTGATCAGCGGCGTCATGGCGACCATGGCAACAACGCCGAAAGCATCGCTGGTCAGGTCGCCGCCGACAGCCAGGCAGGCACCCTGTGCCAGAGGCAGCAGGAAAGTGGCCGTCATGGGGCCGGAAGCTACACCGCCCGAGTCGAAGGCGATGGCGGTAAAGATCTTGGGAACAACAAAAGAAAGGCCGATGGCCAGGGCATAACCGGGCAGCAGGAAATAGAGCACAGGAATACCTGTGAGAACACGGACGATGGCCAGGGCAACCGATACCGATACACCCACCGAAAGGCTGGTGCCCATGGCGTTGGCCGAAATGACACCGTCGGTGATCTCTTCAACCTGGTGATTGAGGACGTAAACAGCAGGCTCTGCCTTAACGATAAAGTAGCCGATGAGGGCACCGATGGGAACCAGCAGCCAACGGTATTCGGCTGCTGCCATTACATTGCCCAGATAGGAGCCTGCAGGCATAAAGCCGACATTGGCACCTGTAAGGAAAAGTACCAAACCGATATATGTATAGGCCAGACCGATGATGATACGGCCCAGAGAGCGGCCGCTCAGCCGCAGGCTGACGATCTGGAAAATGCCGAAAAACAGAACAATGGGGAAGAGAGATACGGCAATCTCATGGACATAATGGGGCAGGCCCTCGGTGAACATATTCCAAAGCTCGATGGAGGTATCCAGCTGGGGAATGTTCATGCTGATGCCTGTATCCCCTGCGGAACCGCCTGCATTGAAGAGCAGACCGAGGATCAGAACGGCCAGGATCGGGCCGACCGAGCAGAGGGCAACCAGACCGAAGGAGTCATCGGCAGCATGGCGGTCGCCTCGGATGGCCGAGATACCGACGCCCAGCGCCATGATAAAAGGTACCGTCATGGGACCTGTGGTGACACCGCCCGAGTCAAAGGCGATGGCACGGAAGCCCGAGGGAACCAGAAATGTCAGCAGAAAAACAAGAACGTAGAATCCTGTCAGCAGATGGGGCAGCGGCACACCAATCAGCATACGCAGAATGGAGACCACCAGAAACAGACCGACACCGATGGCAACCGCCAGGATGAGGGTCATATTGGGAACCTGCGGAACCAGCTGGGCCAGAACCTGCAGGTCGGGCTCGGAGATGGTAATGATAACACCCAGTACAAAAGCCAGAAAAATAATGACCGGGACATTTCGCGTCTGGGTCATTTTTGCGCCGACCTTTTCACCCATGGGGGTCATGGACATCTCGGCGCCCAATGTAAAGAACATCATACCGATGATGACCAGCGCTGCACCCATCAGAAAGGTCAACAGAATGCTGGGAGAAACAGGCGCAATAGAGAAGCTCAGCACCAATACAATACCGACAATAGGCAGTACGGCCACCAGCGCCTCTTTCAGTTTTTCCTGGAGTTTAGGATTCCACAGTTTCAAGTCATCACCTCAGATTATTATAAAAATGGCTGCGCCGATCAAAGCGCAGTCTCGTATTTTACATACTCTTTACATAATAAGTATAAACGATTTGGCTTTCTAAATAAAGGGCGATTTTGTAAAACTCCCTCTGTATTTGGAAATTTTATGGAAATTAAACAGGAGATTTATTTTATCAATCAACCTCTTTTGCCGAAAAGATGAAAGATTCTCTGCGCTTCCCCCTCTTCTTGACCGTTTTTGCTGAAAGTGATATAATATTTTGAATGTAAAATGGCAGAAGTGGGCCTATAAATATTATATCCGGCACAAAATCTGCTTTGATCCTACTGTTCAGTAAAGTATAAACGATAGATTATAGTTCGAAAGGGGACCGTATTTATGTGGGTCGCATCCAACTGGAAAGATTATCAGCTTCTCGACTGTGGCGAGGGCAAGCGCTATGAGCGCTGGGGCAAGCAGTTCCTCGTTCGTCCCGATCCGCAGGCCATCTGGGAGCCTGCCCAGAAGTGGAATAAAGTCAACGCCATCTACCACCGCAGCAACACCGGCGGCGGCAGCTGGGAAGTCTTCAACCTGCCCGAGCAGTGGCAGATCACTTACCGCAACACCATCACCTTTAACATCAAGCCCATGAGCTTCAAGCACACAGGCGTTTTCCCCGAGCAGGGTGCCAACTGGGATTTCATCACCGAGATGATCCAGAAGCGCTTAGGGCGCGGCGGTGAACAGCCCAACGTCCTCAACCTCTTCGCCTATACCGGCGGTGCCACCATGGCTGCTGCTGCCGCAGGCGCTAAGGTCTGCCACGTTGACGCCTCCAAGGGTATGGTCTCCTGGGCCAAGGAAAACGCCAAGAGCTCCGGCCTCAGCGAGGCGCCCATCCGCTATATCGTCGACGACTGCATCAAGTTCGTCAAGCGTGAGATCAACCGCGGACGCAAGTACGACGCCATCATCATGGATCCTCCCTCCTATGGCCGCGGCCCCTCGGGTGAGATCTGGCGTTTTGAAGAAAACATCTATGATTTCGTCCAGCTGTGCAGCCAGCTGCTGAGCGATGATCCTCTCTTTGTCATCATCAGCTCCTATACTGCCGGTGTTTCTCCCTCGGTTCCCGAATATATCCTGGCCCGCACCGTCTGCCCCCGTTTCGGCGGCCGTACCGAAAGTGCCGAGCTGGGTCTGCCCTGCGGTTCCACCGGCCTCTTCCTGCCCTGCGGCCACGCATCCCGCTGGATCGGAGAATAAGGCATGGAAAGAGCCATCGTTTCGGCCGAGGCACTCTCCTTCAGCTACCCCACCGAAGAGGGCAAAGCGCCCCACGTCGCTCTGCGCGAAGTAGATATCTCGGTGCAGAAGGGTGAGTTCGTGGCTGTTCTGGGTCACAACGGCAGCGGTAAATCGACCTTTGCCAAGCATCTCAATGCCATCCTGCTGCCCTCGGGCGGTGCTGTCTACATTGACAATATGGACACCCGTGATGACAATCTGCTGCTGGCCATCCGCGAGCAGTGCGGCATGGTCTTCCAGAATCCCGACAACCAGATCGTCGCCACCGTCGTTGAAGAAGACGTCGCCTTTGCCCCCGAAAACCAGGGCCTCGACCCGGCCGAGATCCGCCGCCGTGTTGACCACTGCCTGGAGATCGTTGGCATGAGCGCCTTCAAGCGCCACGCTCCCCATCTGCTTTCGGGCGGACAGAAGCAGCGCATCGCCATCGCCGGTGTCCTGGCTATGGCACCCTCCATTCTGGTCATGGACGAGCCCACCGCTATGCTCGATCCTGCCGGACGCCGCGAGGTCATGAACACCATTCTGGAGCTCAACCGCGAAAAAGGCATCACCATCATCCTCATCACCCATCACATGGACGAAGCCGCCATGGCCGACCGTGTCATCGTTATGAGCGACGGTGTCGTTGCCATGGAAGGCAAGCCCGA
>JAFYOK010000034.1 GCA_017560175.1 Clostridia bacterium
AAGAAGGTCCGAGAGATCAAGATCCACTAAACATAAGAAAAAGCCTTACGGTTTGAACCGTAAGGCTTTTTTTATGTGCCGCAGGCACCATATTGAGCCTTCCCTGATGGTTAGGGAAGGTGTCGTTCGTCAGAACGACGGATGAGTTAAGCTATTTTTCGCACCAAAGGTGCTTCCTATTTATAAGGAAAGATTAAATAATCTACTCATCAGTCACGGCAAGCCGTGACAGCTTCCCTAATCAAGGGAAGCCTTTATTGGCGCGGTGTTATATCGGAGCATTGATTCCCTGCCAGAAGAAATAGACGCCGACAGCGATGATGATAAAACCGCTCATACGTGTCCACTGCAAACCTTCATCGGAAGGCTCGACATTTTTATATTCCCACTTGCTCATTTTCCATGCCAGATAAGGGTCGATGATATTGCAGATACCGACCACGATGGCCACCAGGCCGATCAGCATTTCCATACAAAGACCTCCTCTTTACAGATAACCTGCACTGCTGCCTGCTGCCCACAAGACACCAAACAGTACGGCCATAGATAGAAAGACCAGACAAATACCAAAACCGACAATATATTGTTTTGCTTCGGGCATGGCTTTCACTTTTTCTTTCAACCAGAAAACACGTCCATTCATCAGCATAAAACCCAAAAAGGCAATCACTGCAATACCCAAAAAGGCCACAGTAGGATTCTCCTCCATGGTAATATCGATTCCACGCAGAACAACTCGCATTGTATGCATTCAAATTCCTCCTTTATCCACCAAAGGCAAACTTATAAACCGTCCACAGGATCATAGCTATGCCCAACACCTGCCGACTGCGGAGGGCGAAGCCCGAAGGCTCGACAGGCAGGTAATAGAAGCCGCCGGTGACGATCCAGGCCGCCTTGGGGAACAGGATAAAAAGCACACCCAAAGGGAAGCCGATCCACGGAAAGAGGTCATACAGGCCTTTGAGTACCAAGATCAGTATGAGCCATATCAATTTCTCTGGTGTAAATCTATACATAAGCAGATCTCTTCTCTACTGCATGGCCGATATGATAACAACAATGGCAACAATGGCAAGTATTGCGCCAACGGTTTTTATCTTGTATTCCATGCGTTCTTCTGTCGGTCGGCTATAATACCGTTCATAATACTCTCTTTCCAGTTCGGGAAGTATGAGCCAGAAAAAAGCCAGTACCGCAGCAATCAGCAGGCCGCCGATCAGCGGACGTTCCATAAAAAGATTCAACAGGTCCCCGAACAGGTCTCCTATTGCACTTCGGCTGTAATATCCCATACCACCCATCCTTTCTCCTTTTACCATTCCGACTGCAATCTTCGGCAAAAAGTTCCAGCTATATCTTTATATTATCACGAAAACGACAAAAAAACACCCGTGAGCCGAAACTCACGGGTGTTGATTTTTTAAGTTAGGAACGATTACGAATCGGACTTGAATTAGTCAGCGATCTCGTAGTCGTACTGGGGCCACCAGATCTTCTCCATGACCTTGTCTGCATCCTTCTGTGTTGTCAGCAGACCCAGGCGGATGTAGTCCTCTGTGATCTCACGCAGAGCGCGCTCTGTGAAGGAGTTGTCAACAACTGCGCCCCACTGATATGTGCGCATGCACTCGACCAGCTTGTCGAACTCGCCTGTCAGCAGGCCGGCATCCATCTGTGCCTGTGTAGCCTCTTCCAGGTTCTCGCCCATCCAAGCCTGTGCTTCGTAGATAGCCTTGCAGATGTACTTGGACATCAGGGGGTTCTCCTTGATGAAGTCCTTGTTCAGCATTGTGACGCAGCAGGGCTCATCCATGAAGTCTTCGTCCCATGTGATGGAACGCAGCCATCTCAGCTGGCCGTTCTTCCACATGTCCCAAGCCCACATATCGCCG
>JAFYOK010000323.1 GCA_017560175.1 Clostridia bacterium
AAAGAATACGCAGTCAATCCAGAAACAGACTTAATCCCAGTTTGCCCCAACTGCCACTTGGCTCTTCACTCCAAGAAAAACGATGTGTACTCTCCAGATGAGCTAAAGGCTTTAATAACTCACGCAAATAAATAGATCTCCCCCTCCACCAGAACTTAAAAGCCGTACTTCGTATGAAGTACGGCTTTTTCTTTTCCTCCTCTCATTATATATGTTATAATAACCTCAAACACACCCTTTAAGGAGGGCATCCCATGTCCAACATCGTCACCATGGAAAATCAGACCCTCGGCCTGCAGGCCATCCTCAATGCCCGTCAGCTGGGCGGCTACAAAACCGCCGACGGCCGTACAGTTCGCCGGGATATCCTGCTGCGTACCGGCGCATTAGGCATGGGCACACCGGGAGATCTCACCAAACTGACCGATACCTATCACCTCAAAACGGTCATCGATTTCCGCACCACCCCCGAGATCACCGCTTCCCCCGACCCCGCTCTGCCCGGCGTCGGCCATCATATCCTTCATGTCATTGATGAAACAGTCGATTCCGACGCTTCCGCAGCTATGCTGCAGGTCTATGCCAACTTCAAGGACGATCCCGGCCGCGCCCTGCTGGAGCTTTTCCGTATGCGCGACCCTGCCCAGGCTCTCTATACCGAGTTCCTCTCCTCCGATGTTGCCATGACCGGTTATCGCCGCTTCTTCGATCTGCTGCTTACCCATGAAGATGGTGCCATCCTCTGGCACTGCACCGGCGGCAAAGACCGCACCGGCATCGCTTCTATTCTGTTCCTGTCAATCCTCGGTATCGACCGCAAGACCACCATGGCCGATTTTGCCCTGACCAACGATTTCAGCCGCCGCCGTATGGATTATATGCGAAAAGAAGCTGCCAAATATACCGATGACCCTGCCGAACTGGATGGCGTGGCCCACATGGTCGGTGTCGACCCTGCCAAGATGGAAGTTCTTTTTGACCTTGCCGAAGCCGAATGCGGTTCTATGTGCGCCTTTGTCCAAAAGCGCTTTGCCCTCACCGACGACGAAATCACCGTTCTGCGTGATAAATATCTGATTTAATATATAACGGAGGTACATCCCATGCGTAAAAACTTTGGAGCCAAAGCCATCCTCTATCCCATGCCTGTCTTTATCATCGCCACCTACAACGAAGACGGCACCCCCAACGCCATGAATGCAGCCTGGGGCGGCATTGCCGAAGAAACCGAGATCCGCATCTGTGTCGACAGCGGACACAAGACGGCTGCCAACCTGCTGGCACGCAAGGCTTTTACCGTCAGCATGGCCACCGCCGATTATGCTGCTGCCTGCGATTATGTCGGCATCGTATCGGGCAATAAGGTTCCCGATAAGTTCGAAAGAGCCGGTTTCCATGCCGTCAAGAGCGAGCTGGTCGATGCCCCCATCATCCGGGAGCTGCCCATGACCCTCGAATGCCGCGTCATCAGCTACGATGAAGACTCCTGCCAGCTGATCGGCGAGATCGTCAATGTCAGTGCCGAAGAAAGCTACCTCAACGACAAGGGCGAAGTTGACACCATGAAGCTGCGTCCCCTGCTCTACGATCCCATGAGCCACGCTTACCGCGTCCCCGGCGAAATCGCCGCCCGCGCCTTCCATGTCGGCATGAGCCTCAAATAAATCTACCCCAAGCCGCTCCCAACAGAGCGGCTTTTCTTTTGTTCTTCTATACGGTATACTGAAATCAGACCTGTATCGTTTCAAAGGGGGCCGATGTATGCTGCACGCAGTTCTCTCCTGTTTTAAAGAATACCTCTATTATCTGGCTCTGTGGTTTGTCCTCACAGCCATCCTTGGCCGCCGTCTGCAGCCGGGCAGCGAGGGTTTCCGCAAGCTGCTCCACACCATTGCCTATACTTCTCCCTTATATATGATGGCTGTTTCCGATGATTGGCGCACCCCGGCGCTATGCTGCATCATCTTCGCCATTGTAGTGTATCCCATCCTGCTGCTGACCGAGCATAAGGAAGGCTTCGACCGCTTCTTTTCCCAACGTCGACCGGGCGAGGTCAAACGAAGCCTGTTCCTTCTGCTGGCCCCCAACACCCTATGGATCACCCTCTACTGGGGTCTGTTGGGCAAACCCTGGATCGTCTATGCATCGGTCCTCATGTGGGGCACAGGCGATGCCGCAGCCGCCCTCATCGGCAAACGCTACGGTAAGCATCGCATCACGCTTCCGCTGGCCGACCCCAAGAAAACATGGGAAGGCACGGCTGCTATGGCCGCCACAGCCTTTCTGGCCGGGCTGTGTGCTCTGCGACTGTCATCCCCCTATCCGATGCTCTCCTGTCTGCTGATGGCGCTGGTCGCCGCGCCTGTCGCCGCATATACTGAACTGATCTCTAAAAACGGCAATGATACTGTCACCGTTGCAGGTGCCGTATCGATTCTGCTGCTCATCTTTTCCTATCTTATATAAAGGAGGCCCATCATGACCGCCACATCCAAAACCGCCCTCTACTTTGATCTGGACGGCACGCTGATCCATTCCCACGGCGTATGGAACATCGCCATCTGTGAGGCTTTGCACAAGGCCGATCCCGCTCTGCCCCTCTATACCCAGGAACAGATCTGGGAGGCTCGCCGCGCCGTCGGCTTCACCTTCTGCTGGCAGGACCAATGGCCCGACCGCAGCCCCCATGGCCCGGCGTTCTGGGAGATCATGAACGAACGCTTCCTCAAGGTTTATGCCCATCTTGGCATTGCCGAAGCCACTGCACACACAGCGCTCCCCTATATCCGCGACCATATCCTCAATCCCGAGAACTATCATCTCTACCCCGATACGCTCGAAGTACTGGAGGCCTGCCGTCTGCGCAGCATCCCCTGTATCATGGTTTCCAACAACTATCCCGAAACCGAAGAAACAGTCACCACCCTTGGTCTTGCTCCTTACTTCTGCGGCTTTGCCGTATCGGGCGCCATCGGCCTCGACAAACCCCACCGCGCCATCTTCGACTATGCCATGTCCCTCTGCCCCGATTGCGATCGCCACATCATGGTGGGCGACAATATCAATGCCGATATCGGCGGCGGAAAGGCTGCCGGCATGGAGACTGTATATGTCCATCGTGGTGAACACCCCGATGCCGACCATTGTTTCGATGCCCTGCTGCCCATCCTCGACCTGTTCTAAGAAAGAGCTTTAAATGCAAAAAACGGACCGTATATTGAATACAGTCCGTTTTCTTTTGTTTTAATATTGCTTTTTGTTTTGATTATTCCGCAATCAACTTGCTCTTTTTCTTCCAGTTACCGCTGAGGAAGTAGGTGCCGCCGATGAGGAAAGGTACAAAGGAGGCCATCTCGCCGCCGATCCACAGACCCATATAGCCATAGCCCATAGCTAGGCCAAAGAGGGC
>JAFYOK010000324.1 GCA_017560175.1 Clostridia bacterium
CCTCATCGGCGCAAAGATCCTGCTGGAGCACCTGGGCATCATTGGATAGAAACTGGGTGCGAAAATACTGCACCTCGGAAAGCGGCCAATCCTCAGTCGCCTTGGCAGGCGACAGCTCCTTTCAAAAGGAGCCTTAGAAGAGGAATAAATTGAATAGACAACTCATCAGTCATCTATCGATGACAGCTTCCCTTACACAGGGAAGCCTATTTATGCAAAAAATCCGCGGACATGCGCCGCGGATTTTTTAACCTTATTCTGTTTGGCCCGAGAAACCAACGAAGTGTTTCGAGGGTCAGATACTTAACCGATGATGCCCAGATGCTCCAGCAGGATCTTTGCGCCGATGAGGATCAGAATGATACCGCCCATCAGCTCGGCATTGATCTTATTGTTGTCGCCCAGCTTATTACCCAGCCATACGCCGATGGCCGACAGAGTGAAGGTCATAACACCGATAAAGGCAACCGATGCCCAGATGTTAACATGGAGGAAAGCCAGGGTAACGCCAACGGCCAGCGCATCGATGGAAGTGGCAATGGCCATAACGGTCATGGTCTTGACGCCCATATCGTCATCGCAATCATCTTCGTCATCGCCCATGGATTCACGGATCATATTGACGCCGAGATAGCCCAGCAGCAGGAAGGCGATCCAGTGGTCGATGGCAACGATCTGCTCGCTGAATGCCGAGCCAAGGAAATAGCCGATCAGGGGCATACCGGCCTGGAAGCCGCCGAAATATGCACCGGCCTTGATCATGGCGCCGGGTGTAGCCTTCTTCAGCGCCAGACCCTTACACATGGAAACGGCAAATGCATCCATGGAGAGACCGACGGCCAGGACAAAAAGTTCAATCAGGGACATTTGTTTCTACCTCTTTTTCTTTCATATCTTTCACCGACAAGGGCACAAAAAAAGACCTGACCGCAGCACAAAACCACGGTCAAGTCTCGTCATCCTTGTTCGTAGGCAATACCGAACGGCCCTGCGATCGCTAATAACAGGTTCCGTTAGTCTGTCGATATTGCCGCGCAGCAATGCTGCGCTGACTACTCCCTTGTCCAAAACTGATTATATGTAATTCCCCACCTTCTGTCAATCACTCTTTTCTAACATTTTACCCATTTTCTTCTGTCCAAAAAAAGATTGACAAAGCTACTGTTTATCGTTTATCATATCTATAGACAAAGGAATATCGTCGAATGAGGAGTTCGGGAGAGAGGCATCGATGCCCGCCGAAGGTGAACTGCGAAAGCTCTCAGGCAAAAGGACCGGATTCTGACGACACTCTGAAAAGCAGCATGGCTGCACCGACGAAGCAACCTTACAACAAGGGGAATCTTTCAGGTCAAGGGACAGAGGCAAGGCTGGGTCGCAGTATGCGACGGCAGGCCATGCAGCTGTCTTTTTTTATTTCCTTTTTGGGCGATCGGCCCTCCTTTGTCGCTGAAAAACGCTATTACCTTCTCTTTCCTTTTTCCTGGAAAAAGCCGTGTGGTCTGGCCATGCGGCTTTTTCTGTTTTTTACGGCGATTTTATGATATACTGTATCCAGTTTGCAAATGATCGACAGGAAGAGACTTGCTATGGAAAATCAGGATTTTCTCACCAAACAGTTAATTACATATCTGGGCAACAAACGCGCGCTGCTTTCCTTCATCGGACAGGGCATCGACGAAGTCCGCCGCCGCACAGGCAAAGAGAAGCTGCACATGGCCGATCTTTTCTCCGGTTCGGGCGTTGTTTCCCGCTATTTCAAGCAGTATGCCGCTTCCCTGCTGACCAACGACCTGGAAGACTACTGCCGCACCATTTCCCTCTGCTACCTCTCCAACCCCGACGAGGCCATGCTCCGTGAGATCCATGCCGATCTGCTGTGCGATATTGAAACCCATCCGGTGGAGGATGGCTTTGTCCGCCGCCTCTATGCCCCCAGGGATGAACAGCACATCGAAAAGGGTGAGCGCGTCTTCTATACCCCTCGCAATGCCGCATATATCGACACCGCCCGCGCCGCCATCGGCCGCCTGCCCATCGACCTGCAGCCCTACTTCCTTGCGCCGCTGCTGTCGGAGGCTTCG
>JAFYOK010000035.1 GCA_017560175.1 Clostridia bacterium
CAGGTCGGTAAAGGTAGCCTTGCCCTTGGGGGCGGGGCTGCCCATGGCACGCCAGAGAATGGTCACAAACTCTGCACGGGTCATGTTGGCATTGGGGTCGAAGATACCTGCGCTCTTGCCATTGACAAGGCCGCGCGCGGCGCACTCGAGAATATACTCCTCTGCCCAGTTACCTGCAACATCGATGACCACCGGAGCTTCCTCTGTTCCCTTGTCGGGCTGAGACTGCTCGGGCTTGGCTGATCCATTGCTGCCATCGGAAAGAACGGTGACTGTGCCGCCGCTTGTTTTCAGCGCGACCTTCTCACTGTTTTCATTGATGGTATTGGCCTTTGAATAGTCCAGACCGATGGTGTAGTTTCCTGCTGCAGCTCCGTCCTTGATACGCAGACAGATCATCGCCATCTCGCCGCTGTTTGCCTCATTCATGCCGATATTATTGAACCAGAGGCCCAATGTACCGTCCTTACCGGCCTGTCCGTCATAACGGCCGCGATCCTCTGCAACAGCGATGCTGTTGACCAGGATATTGCCGCTCTGCGCAAAACTGCCGGATGCACGCAGCGACTCGATCTCAAAGACCGATGTGTCGTAGTAGAAGTAGAGCTGATAGGTAGCAAGACCGGGGTTGTCGGTGATCGATGCGGTCAGCATGATGACCTCGCCCGGTTTGGCTTCACCGCTGGTCAGCGTGACGGTGGGTGCAGCCGCAGCCTGGACCGGAAGGATCATAGTTGTCAGCATCAATACGACAAGCATCATACTCCATATTCTGTTTTGTTTCATAAAAACCCCCTTTTCCATACAGTACCGTGTCGGTTTTTTATCCATGATACACGGCCTTTCTCTATCGCTCTTTTGCGTAAAAAAGCGCAAAAGGGCAAAAGAATGCACAGTATTATTATATAGTTTCTGTAACAAAAAAGCAATAGTTAATCCCGAATGGTCAAAATTTCCGCGCGAATGGTTTTTCAGTTTTTTCCACACGATTATACGCCTTCCCACAGGGTCTGTTTCAACAATGTAAGCCCGACCAAAAGGTCGGGCTTACAGACGGATTTTCAGTTGATCTGCAGTTCAAAGGCGTCGCCGATGGGCAGCGCATTTTCGCCCAGCGCAAAAACAGAAACATTTTCAGCCGTACCATCGAAAGATACGCGATAGGAACTACCATTGATCGACAGCTCCTGCATCTCTGCCTTTTCGATGCCGATCATGCGGCCGTCTTCGTCATAGACAGCGAAATAGAGATCGGCTGCGGTCTCCTGTGCAAAGTTGCCGCGGACGCTGACCGACAGACTGTTTCTGCCCGACCGTGTGATCTCGGCCGAAAGGCCTTCGGGAATCACATAGATCTTCAGAATGACCTCATTGCCCATCCGATTGCCTGCCAGCTGGATCTGATCGGTCAGACCAAGGGCAGAGACCAGATTGCCTATATCCTGCTCAAGGCTGCTGAAATAGCTTTCAACATCACCTTCGACATAAACATCGATGGTCAGGTTACCCGCCTGCAGCAGTTCGATGGCCTGTTCGCGGTCGTATTCGGTCACTCTGCCACCCTTGACGGTGAAGTAATTGGCAGCTTCCGATGTACATTCGGGCAGTGCATAGGGAGTCCCATACAGGGCATGATCCTGCCAGATAACGCGATCGGTCACATTGAAATAGGCGTGGTAGAGGACCTCATCCTGGTCATCCCAGGTCAGGTCTACATGGTAATATTCGCCGTCGATACGGACGAGGTTCCAGCCGTGGGGCTGGTCCTGGCTCTCACCGGTGACGATGAAAGAACGGATGCCGACGCGGTGGAGCAGAGCCTGGAAGGCTTCGGCATAGCCTTCGCATACTGCCTCGCCCTCGACCAGAGCACCATAGGCATTGTGGGCATTGCCGCTTTCGATATAGGTGACCTTTTCGGCCAGCGCATCGTGGATGTAGAGCTCCTTTTCAAACTCGCTCATATCCTCCTCGATACCGGCAAGGATCTCTTCGGCTACGGCTTCAAAATCGGCCTTGGCCTCTTCCAGTTCTGCGCCTTCCATAATATAGCTGATAACGACGGCAATAACATCGTCATAATCATACATCTGAATACCATAGCCGCCATCCAGCCAGAAAACCTCGGTATGATCGTAACTATAGGCTTCATAAACGATTCCGATCTCTTCTACCGAGATCTTATCGGTGCCGTTGCGGACATCGATGGTTCTTTCTCCGTTGGCAACACCCTCCGCAATGGCATCATAGGCATAGAGCAGGGCTTCGGCATTGTCCATCTCGGCCAGTACCGAGCGGCCGTAGTAGAGCTCTTCCGGTTCCAGATACATGGGCCCACTGACGCTGGTCCATGCACCGCTCTGTGCCTGAGTCAGATCCTTCGAATAGGCACAGACTGCAAAGGCATACCAACCGGAGCCGTTCTTCTTGAGGATCTCGGCAGGAAGCGTGAAGGTCACTGTATCGCCGGTATAGGTATGGTTTCCGATATCCCATACGGTATCAACAGTATTTTCGGTGGCACCGTAGTAGAAACGGAATTCGTAACGATCGACCAGTTCGGGCACGAAGTTCTCTTCGACCTCCCAGGCCATCTCCCCGTCCTCGATCCAGTATGCATTATAAGTGTTCAATCCGAGTTCGGGCTGCTGATAATAGAAGGAGGTGCTGACAGCCGAAACATCGCTGTTGTCACAGACCAGTGTATCTTTGCTGAGGGCGCGGACGGTAAAGAAATAATAACCGTCGCCGCGGTTGGCATTTTCCAGAATGGCATTCTGCATGGCCCATACATCGTTCGGCCACAAATTCCTGGAACCGACACGCCGCGCGGTGGCCGGATCGGGGGTCTCACCGGTGGTGGTGTAGTAGAACTTGACCTCGTAATGGTCGACCAGCTCCAGCTGCTGTGCAGGCATATCCCATGTGATGCCCAGCAGATCGCCGGTCCAGCGGGGATTGGTGATCTGCAGCTTGTCCTCAACACCGCCGTTCTCACCTTCGACATAGGTATAACGGCCTTCCAGGAAGAAGGGCTCGCTCTGGCCGCGCCAGCCATAGTTTTCGGCACGGTTGATGACCGAGAAAACATACTGACCGGAAGTCAGTCCGGCATCCTCGAATGCACTGATATTGCAGCTGTCTGCACGTACGGTGTATTCATAGACCGGCATCCACCGATCTCTGTCCAGCTCACCGTTTTCACCGGTATACCACATCTGAACGACAGCGGTATGGCCGTAGGAATAATAGCCATAATTGACGTCCTCGGGATCGGCCCAGGACATTGTGCCGGAATCCCCATCAAATCTGCCCGATGCAGGTGCGGGGGTTCTGCCATGTTCCTCGGTTCCCTTCATATCGAGATGATAGGGCTCACTTTCTGCCCACGGGCTCTCGCCATTGGGGGAGCTTGCACTGTGGCGGACGGCATACTTATACCAGCCTGCGCCGTAATACTCGACGATATCCATGAGATAGGATCTGTCTTTTTCCCATCCGTTTTCGGTATCGATCTGCATCCAGTCGCCACCTTCACTTCTGGTGTACCAGATCTTCAGATCATAGGGACCATAGCAA
>JAFYOK010000036.1 GCA_017560175.1 Clostridia bacterium
GGTGCAGCCGAAGCGATGGCGGCATCACGGGTCTGCTGACGGAGATGGAGCAGCGCATCGCGCATCTCTTCACCCATGGCCTTGCAGCGGTTGTATTCCATGCTCATGGCCGGGTTGGGGCGGGTAGTTACGCCGCCGACGCCCAGTTCGATGGAATGGTCATTAAGCTGGAAGCGGATCTCGTCGAAATAGGGGTTGCGCACCTGAATGGTCAGGTAGAAGTCATAGTCGTACTTGTAGCGGGGCGGGGTGTAGCTGACATCGTTTCCGTCCTTGTCTTCACGCATGACCTCTGTGCGGTCTTCGTCGATGTCCAGGATGCAGCCGGTAACATCGGAAAAGGCCAGAACGTCAGGGTTGGCATCGATCAGATCACGGGCATCGGTGACCATGAAAAGACCGGCATCTTCGTCCAGCAGGACCTTGGTGCCGTCGCCCAGAGTGCGTGTGGTACGGAAAGCCGCTACCTTTGCACGGTTGGCTTCGCGGTCATCCAGCTGCTTACGAATGGCATCTACCGTGCTGCTGCGGCGATCATTAAACCAGGGCGAAAGCTTGGCGGCGCAGTTTTTGCAAAGGTTGCCGTCCTCCAGTTTGCGGTTGCCCAGCAGGCCGATCTCACCGCCGCAGACCGAACATTCCTTTTTGCTGAAAAGTTTATCGAACAGACCCATAATCGTTCCTCCTCAGATCTGTATGGTTTGTACAGGCCGATTTTTCGGCCGTTGCCGTTCAGCCCGTAGGGCTGAAAAATATTAGGGATTTACTACAGTATCTCATGTTTGTATACAAAAAACAGTAGCCCTACCATAGGAAAGAGGGCTACCATTGGGAGAAAAAGGTCTACCATGAGGAAAAAAGGCCTGAAAATAAAAAAAGAACCGGCCGAAGCCGGGTCTTGATTTTTTACGCTCGATCTGCCAGTGCAAACAGTTCTGCACGGCTGGCGACGTCTAATTGTGAAAAGACATTGCGTGTGTGTTTTTTGATGGTATGCTCGGTAACATTGAGATCAACGGCGATCTCCTTGCGGCGTTTGTTCTGCAGCAGAGCCACCAGGACCTGCGCCTCACGATTGGTGAGGGTGTATTCGGTTGTCCACTTTTCCGAAAGGGAGAGGATGACCGTCTGATCCAGCAGAGAATGGATATCTTCATCTGCATCGCTGTCTGCATCGGATGCACAGGTGCAGATGGTTTCGGCAGGGGTCGACAGAGCAGGGACGGTTTCGACAGTGGATACAGCTGCCGAAAGGGGCGAAACCGTTTCCAAAACCGGTGCAGTTTCGGCCAGCAGATCATAATCCTGCATCAGACCGTACAGCATCAGAAGAAGCAGTTCACTGATGATATAGGAGACCGACAGGATCTCAAAATCGATATAGACCAGCTGCTCAACACCCCAGATGGCGATGTTCAGCAGAACAACGGTCAGCAGCAGAACCGCATGCTTGTGAGTGGGGATGGCCTTCTCACGAATAGACTTCAGAATGATGCACAGCATCAGGCCGAAATAGGAGAGCAGGTAAAGCAGATAGACAAAATGCAGCGGACCATAGGTCTTTTGCAGCTTGGCCATACCATTGATGAATACCAGAGAAACTTCGCTGTAGTAGCAATCCAGATAGCCGGGGCTGGCCGCCAGCAGAAAGACCGCGATACTGATGCAGAGCATCATGGAGGGGAAAACCTTGCTGTATCGGATATGACAGACATCCACGATGGCCATCAGCATACAGAGAGGCAGGAAGACCGAACCGAGATAGGAAATACGGTTGGCCAGAAGGGCTTCTTCCAGTGTGTTGGAAATAGAAAGGGCAAAGTAGCCCAAATTGACGACAACGACCGAGATGAACAGAAACAGCATCCAGGGGTTCTTTTTGCGCAGCATGGCGCCATAGCTGCCGGCCAGCAGAAGGGCAGCAGCCGATGTGATCCCGTAGGCGATGGTCATATTAAAGGTGGTTTTTGTGGGGGAAGTAAGATCCGCGCCTGCAGCAAGAACGGTCGGTGCGGCCACGGAAAATACAAGAAGCAGCAGCACAGCGAAAAGCATTTGTCTGACAAATGTCTTTCTATGGTTCATGTCCGGTCGCTGCCTCCTTTCTTAAAAGTTATCCAAGTTTTGATATTATAACATACACATCAATAAAAATCCATCCCCAGTTCTTTAGACTGGTGATGCGATTGGCTTGACCGGGTCAGAAAAAATGATCCCCGTGATCAAAACATGGATCATGGGGATTTTTGCGGTTTCCTGTGTTGTTTTGCACTACACGGTCTCTGTCCGGAGCTGTTTATAGATCTCCAGCAGTTCCTTGCGGGACGAAACCCCCAGCTTCTGATAGAGGTTCTTATTGTGGAACTTGAGGGTATTTTCTTTAATATTGAGCATCGCCATGATCTCTTTGGTAGACTTGCGGGCGATGTAGGCATCAAAGATGACTTTTTCTGTCTGTGTCAGTTCCAGAATGCCGTCGGTAAACTGTCTGACTTTAAAATCATTGACCGCATCATCGGTCGACGGATGTTTTGCAGCATTGGAAGAGGATTCGGCGACCGCCTCATTCAAGGCTTTTTCTGTCCGGCTCAGGGTGTGTACCGTTTCGGTCAGTTCCTGTTCCTTTTTTGCGACAAGGTCTTTCAGTCGCTGCTGCTCTTCGATCACCAGGCGCAGACCCAGCAGGAAGAGTTCGCTGATGATATAGGAAATGGACAGAAACTCAAAGTTGAAGTCGGTCAACTGTTCTGCAAGCCATACACCGATGTTTGCCAGAACGGCGATCGCCGGAATGACGGCATGGCAGGTGGATGCCACCTTGTGTTTTGCAGATGCATGCAGGATCGCGGCAACCATTGCAGCAAAGTAGCCAAGGAGATAGACTGCATAAATAAAATGCAGCGGGCCATAGACCTTCTGCAGGGCCGAAGCACCGGCCACAGTGACAAAGGAAACTTCTTTGTAGTAAATATCGAGATATCCGGGGCTGGCTGCACTCAGAAATACGACTGCCGCAAGGAGCAGCAGCACGGTGGGCAGGCGCTTCTTGTAGCGCAGGCCGGTAACATCGAGAATGGTCATCAGCATGGACAGGGGAAGGAATACACTGCCCAGATAGGAGATGCGGTTGGCCATCAGTGCCCCATTAAGATCGCGGGAAACCGATAGCATATAATATCCGACATTGACGACCAATACCGACGAAAAGAGCAGCAGGAACCATCTGTCACGCTTTCGATCGATCAGGAAGCAGCCGATCAGCAGCAGCAAGGACAGGATCGCAGCCGCACCATAGATCATCGAAGCACTTGCGCAATTGCCGTCAGTCTGATTGCATCCGCTGAGGATCAGCAGCAGACAAAGGGCAAAAATGCCTGTAAAAATATTCTTCATAGTTATGTTTTCTTTCTGACCAACATTATTTTGGTCAACCTACACTTTTTCCCACCCGTTTTCCCACAC
>JAFYOK010000037.1 GCA_017560175.1 Clostridia bacterium
GCCTTGACCAGCAGGCTGCGGAAGGGCAGAAGCAGCAGGACAAAGACCAGATTGAACAGGGTGTGGATATGGGCAACGGAAGTCTTGGCAGCTGCAGCATCCAACAGGGGCATACCCTTCATGCCGGCCAGCAGACCGATGGTAACGGCAGCGCCCATGGCATTGAAGATCAGATGGAGGGCAGCGGCACGCTTGGCCTCTGTATTGTCGCCGCGGGCAGCGCCGAAGGAGGCGAAGCAGGCACCGACATTGATACCGGCGACTATAGCAGCAGCGGTCAGCAGAGGGAGCTCACCGGTGACAGTCAGGGCCTGCAGCAGGGCGATGACCAGGGTGGAACTGCGGAGCAGCAGCGTGACCAGCAGACCGCACAGCAGGGCGACGATGGGATTAGCGAGTGCAGACAGGGCAGAAGTCCAGTCGATCAGCAACATGGAGTTGGTAAATGCATTTTCCATGGAACTGATACCGGTCAGCAGCAGACCAACACAGAGGAGAGCCTGGCATCCGGTACGAATCTTGCGGTTTTTGACAAAAAGCAGGGGGATACCACCGATGGCGATCAGCAGACAGGCAATGGAACCGGCAGACAGCAAATAGGGAAGATAGCTGTCGTAGCTGATGGCCGAATGAAAGCCCAATGCAGAAATCTGCGCAGTAATGGTAGTGCCGATGTTGGCGCCCATAATGAGACCGAGGCACTGGTGCAGCGGCATGATACCGGCAGCAGCAAAACCAATGACCAGGGTCATGGTGGCGGTGGAACTCTGGGTCAGTGCAGCCATCAGAGCACCGGCGCCGATGGCTTTCCATACATTTCCGGCGGTGGACTCCAACGATCGCTGCAGATTTTCGCCAAAGAGTTTTTTCAGAGAAGCACCCATGCGGGAGAGGGCAAAGGCAAAAAGACCAAGGCCGCTGAGCAGCTGGACAGCAATCAGAATATTGACAAAAGTCGTATCAGACAGGTTCATAGCATACCTCACATTTTATAACATAACATAGCCATTATACTTTATTATATAAAAACAGACAGAGGCAGTCAAGGGAAGGGGAACACAAAGTAAAAAATCAGTAAATATAAGGCAGAAACAGGGTGGGAAAAGGCGGCAAAGGTTGAAATAAAGTTGCTTTTCTGCTACAATTATAATAGCTTTGGGGAAACATTCTCCCCGAAAATACGATCAAAGGAGAAATCACCATGATCTTAGGTAAACCTGTAATCTGCATCAGCAATACATCCGACAACACAGTTGCATATAACGACGGTGTCGGCATCAATGAAAACGTCGTTCTCGGTCTGCGTCGTATCGTCTCCCCCTCGGCTTATATCCGTGCCGTTGATCTGGCAGGCGGTATCCCCGTTCTGACCGCAGAGACCAGCGCTGAAGAATATGCCGAAATGTGTGACGGCCTCATCCTCTCGGGCGGCCAGGATCTCAATCCTGCTATGCTGGGCGAAGAGAAGCTCAACAACACTGTCAGCTGGGACGATATCCGTGACGAATACGAGATGAAGCTCTTCAAGGCATTCATGGCTAAGGGCAAACCCATCCTGGGCATCTGCCGCGGCTTCCAGTTCATCAATGTCGCTCTGGGCGGCGGCCTCTACCAGGATCTGGTCGAGCAGATGGGCCTCGTTCACATGAACGTCGACATTCGTCACAAGGTCACAACCAAGGAAGGCAGCCTGCTGCACAAGATGTTCGGCCCCGAGTTCCGCGTCAACAGCACACATCATCAGGCTGTTCGTGAGCTGGGCGAAGGTCTGGTCGGCACAGCTTATTCGGTCGAAGGCATCTGCGAGGCCTTTGAGCATGAGACTCTGCCCGTTTACGGCACACAGTTCCATCCCGAGCGTCTGACCAACCTGCTGTGGGACGACCGCACCCCCAACTTTGCTCCCTGGTTTGACCATTTCATCCAGCTCTGCGCTAAGAATGAAGAGAAGTAAAAGAACCCTTGCGGCGCTGCTGAGCGTTCTTATGCTGAGCACCGCGCTTTCCGGTTGTACCCTCCTTCAGTTCGACGATCCTGCCGAGATCAAGCAGCAGGAAGAAGAACTGGAAAAGCAGCAGAGTGCGGCGCTGCCCGATGTCAAAAGCCTCCTGGTGGCCGACCATCTGGTTATGGATGAACACCTGACCGATGCTGCAGGTAAGGAGATCGCCATCTATCAGGCGCGATTCCCCTATTTTGAAGCAGAGGACAATTCGGCGCTGCAGAACATCAACAGCTACTACGAGACCGAGTTCGGTCATCTGACCAGTGATAAGGACCGCGTCTTCAAGCTGGCCGTCGAGAAGCCTGCCGATGTTCTCCGTTCCAGCAATTTCGATTATACCCTGCTCAATGCGCCTTCCGGCTATGTCGCCGTGCTGCGTACCTTTGAGAGCGTTGGCAGTCTGGGCGAAAGCGGAAAGATCCATACTTGTGACCTGTTCAGCGGAGCTACCGGCCTGCATCTCAAGTTTGGCGATGTATTTTCTGCCAATAAGGTCAAGGCCGTGGAGATACTGCGCAAGGATCTGGCCGAATGGTGCAAGAAGGGCGGACATGATACAGCATGGCTGGATGGTCTGAGCGATGATCTGCTGTGCGAGAATTTCACATTGGACGCCAAGACCCTCTACATTGGCTTTGACCAGGGCATACTGCCCGATGGCAGCACATTGATCGAGCTGGCATTGGAACCCTACAACCCCTATATGGGATAATCTGAGAAACCACGCGCAATTTAAATATTAAAAACATATACGAGGAGAGATTTCTTATGAACATGACAGAGAGATTCCTGAAGTATGTTGCCGTTGGCACAAACTCCAACCCCAAGTCCCCCACCTGCCCCAGCACACCCGAGCAGAAGGTTCTGGGCGCTATGCTGGTCGAGGACATGAAGGAACTGGGCATCAAGGATGCATTTATGGATGAGCACGGCTATGTCTACGGTACAGTTGAGGGTAATGTTCCCGAAGCTCCCGTTGTCGGCTTTGTTGCACATATGGACACTGTCATCGATATGCCCTGCGAAAACATCAAGCCCCGCTTTGTTGAATACCAGGGCGGCGAGATCGTTGTCAACGAAGAGAAGGGCTATGCCTTCACACCCGATGCAGCACACATCGGCCACACACTGATCGTCACCGACGGCACAACTCTGCTGGGCGGCGATGACAAGGCCGGTATCGTAGAGATCCTGGAGATGGCTAAGTATTTCATCGACCATCCCGAAGTCAAGCACGGCACAATCAAGATCGGCTTCACACCCGACGAAGAAATCGGCCGCGGTGCTGACAAGTTCGATGTTCCCGGTTTCGGCGCTGATGTCGGCTACACCGTCGACGGCGGCAGCCCCGCAGCAGTTTCCTATGAGAACTTCAACGCTGCAGGCGCAAAGGTCGAAGTCTTTGGCACAAACTCCCATCCCGGCGGCGCTAAGGGCGCTATGGTCAACTCCCTGTGGTTGGCTATGGAGTTCCACAACATGCTGCCCGTCAACGAAGCTCCCCAGTTCACAGAGGGCTATGAGGGCTTCGCTCACCTGAACGGCATGTCCGGTAATGTTGAGCACACCGTTATGGAGTATATCATCCGTGACCACGACAAGGAGATCTTCCAGGCCAGAAAGGCTCGTTTCGAGAAGATCGCCGCTTACATGAACGAGAAGTACGGCGAGGGCGCTGTCAAGCTGACCATGGCCGATTCTTACTACAACATGAGAGAGCCTGTTATGGAGCATCCCGAGCTGATCGACATCGCTTTCGCAGCCATTGAAGAAGCCGGCTATAAGCCCTTCGCTTCTGCTGCACGCGGTGGTACCGACGGCGCTCGCCTCTCCTACATGGGTCTGCCCTGCCCCAACCTGGGCACAGGCGGCGGCAATGCACACAGCCGTTATGAGTATGTCTCCCTGCAGGAGATGAACGACTGCTACGAGATCCTGAAGAACATCGTTCTGAAGTACGCAGAAGTTAAGAAGTAAGATCAAATGATCTTAAAAGGCCATCCCATTCGGGATGGCCTTTTTTGCATAAATGACTTATTCCTTTACGAGTACACCGATGGTTTTGATAAGCATAACGGCCTGGTCGGGGGTGAAGGTGACGCCTTTGAGGTCGGGGAGATTGAAATAGGCACCGCTGATGCGGCTCTGGGTGAAGTCCATACCTTTGAGTTTGGCATGCATGAAGTCGGCTCCGGTCAGATTACATTCTTCCAATGCCGTCTTGGTCAGTGTGGCATGAGCGAATACCGTCTGTTCCATGGGGCAGCTGCGGAAGATGACCCGCTCCAGTTTGCTGCCCCAGAAATGGGCATAGGAGAGCATACAGTCTTCAAACAGCACTTCTTTAAATCCGCAATCCTGGAAGATGGCGCCGGTCAATCGGCAGCCGATAAAGATGACCTTGCCAAAATAGCCGCCGTCAAAACGGCAGGCCGTCAGGTCGCAGTCTTTAAAAACGATGTTATCGGCGGCAATGCTGCGCAGTTCGTTATCGGTCATATGGCAGCCTTCAAAGCGGCAGTCGGAAAGGTCAAGACGAGGGAGATTGGCTCCGGTCATGGTGTCACCATGGAACAGGCAGGTCTTAACGGCGATCTCCTCTTCATAGGCGTTGTGCAGATCGGCCGACAGATTGCCGATATGCAGCTCGGAAGAAATACGGGGCATGAAGATCTCCATGGAAAAGCTCCTTTGAAAATGATATACTAACATTATAGTCAAAATCTTTGGGCAGTCCAATAGGGAAGGGTTGATTTTTTGTTCCGTGTCATTGCCGTCTCATTTCTCGGCATCTATGTCAGTACAAATTTTTATATTTCCCATATGCTTTGCCGCTGGCTGGGTCTTCGGGGGCTTGGAGCTGGGATCTGGTACAGTGCTTTTGCACTGGTGGCCGGAAGTTATTTTCTTACCTTCCGAAAATCCCTTGCGCCATGGCTGAGCAAAAGTGCTTACCTGGTGGGCGGCATTTATATGGCTGTCTACTTGATTCTGCTGGTAGCGGTACCGCTGTTCCATCTGTTGCTGCGCGGTAAGAATGGAGCCTTGACGGCAGGCGTTCTGCTGGCAGCGGCGGCCATTTATGGTGCATTCGGTATATGGAATGCCGGCCATATCCGCACGACTTCCTATGCGGTCAAGGGCGCAGTGCCTATGAAGATCGCCCTCATTTCCGATATTCATGTGGGCGAACTGATTGGCCCCCGACAGGTGGAGAAGATGGTGGAAGCTGTCAATGCCATCGATGCCGATATCGTTCTCATGGCCGGAGATCTCTTTGATGTGGCCGGGCCTGAGGCTGTACGAAACACGGAGGAGATCGGAAACATCCTCAGCGGCATCCGAAGCAGACAGGGCGTTTATGCCGTCTTCGGCAACCATGACGGCGGACTGAACGGGCAGCATGCTTATGCTGCACAGCTGATGGAAAGCTGGGGCATGACCCTCTTGCAGGATGAAGCTGTGGTGTTGGATGGAGTCACCATCCTGGGCCGCAAGGATCGCGGTAAGGAACGCCTGTCGATCGCACAGCTGATGGAGAAGGCCGATCCGGGCAGCTATACCGTTATGCTGGATCATCAGCCATACGAACTGGAGATCGGACGGGACAGTGGTGTTGATCTGATGGTCTGCGGCCATACCCATGGCGGTCAGGTCTTCCCAGCCAATCTGGTCACGCAGAGAATGTATACCATCGACCATGGCATCTGGCAGAGCGGCGATTTTACTGCTATCGTATCGTCGGGTGCAGGCACATGGGGCCCACGTATGCGTACAGGTACCATCAGCGAAGTTGTAGAGATCATCATAGAGTAAAGAAAAAGCACCCTCATCTGAGGGTGCTTTTTAAGTCATTTATTTTAATCTGTCGGGACGCTTACGCATCTGTAATCCGCAGACCATGCCGAGAGCGGCATACATGGTCATGACCGAAGTACCGCCATAACTAATGAA
>JAFYOK010000038.1 GCA_017560175.1 Clostridia bacterium
GATGTGGAAAAACTTGTTGAGGATCTTGGTAACGATATCAAGACCGCCCGAAGAGGCATTGAGGTTAAACAGAATGGCCTGGCCGATGGAAACGAAGAGGGAGAAAACCAACAGGTCACTCATAACATCGCCGATCAGAGATGTGGGATTGGGGAAGAACTTTTCAAAAATACCCATAACCGCAGGCAGAAGAATGGAGGTATAGACCGTCTTGATGCCAAACTCACGGCCCAGCAGAATGAAACCGATGATGAGCAGGCTGACATTGAGGATCATGGTCAGAGTAGCTATGCTGAGAGGGATAACTTTGGAAAGCAGCATCGCCAGACCCGAGATACTGCCGAGGGGCAGATCACTGGGGATCAGGAAAAAGTAGACCGAGGCAGCAACCAGCGTGGTGGCCAATGTAATGCCGATCATATCAACGAACAGATTACCTTTTTTCATGCAAAGAAACCTCCATTTATCATTTTATCTGCAGTTATCTTATCATGAATGGTTTTGTCCTGCAAGAGGGATTGAGGGTTTTCAGATTGGCCTGCTGTGGAAAAGTGTCGGAGGAGAAAGATGTTATTTTCGCTAAGATAGACTTTTGTTTTCGTCTTATGCAGGATAAATATTCTGCTGAAAATATACGCAAAAAGGCCGCTCCCGGAGGAGCGGCCTTTAAGTTGATCAATGTAAAGGTAGAAATAAGTTTTTAAGAAACTTAGATCAGGCCCTGAGCCATCATAGCCTCAGCAACCTTCTTGAAGCCGGCGATGTTAGCACCAGCAACCAGGTCGTAACCGAAGCCAGCTTCCTCAGCAGCAGCTGCGGATGCATCATGGATGTTCTTCATGATGGTCTCCAGCTTCTCGTTAACTTCCTCAGGCTGCCAGCTGTAACGCATGGAGTTCTGAGCCATTTCGAGAGCGGATGTAGCTACGCCACCAGCGTTAACAGCCTTAGAGGGAGCAACGCACTTGACGTTCTTCTGCAGGAATTCCAGAGCCTCGTTTGTTGTGGGCATGTTAGCGACTTCGATGTAGTACTGGACACCGTTGTCGACCATCTGCTGAGCCTCGACCATACCGATTTCGTTCTGGTATGCGCAGGGCATAGCGATGTCAACCTTCTCGCCCCAGACCTTAGCCTTGGGAACGAACTTAACGCCGAACTTGTCAGCGTAGTCCTGAGCGCGGTCGCGGCCGGAAGCACGCATCTCGAGCAGGTAGTTGATCTTCTCTTCTGTGACGATACCATCGGGATCGTAGCAGTAGCCGTCGGGACCGGAGATTGTAACAACCTTACCGCCCAGCTGAGCAACCTTCTCGCAAACGCCCCAAGCAACGTTACCGAAACCGGAAACAGCAACTGTCTTGCCTTCCAGTGTCTCGCCGTAGTGCTTCAGGACTTCGACCAGGTAGTATGTAGCGCCGTAACCTGTAGCTTCGGGACGGAAGTAGGAACCGCCGTAGCTCAGGCCCTTACCTGTCAGAACGCCGTTCTCCCAAACGTTCTTGATTCTCTTGTACTGGCCGTACAGGTAGCCGATCTCACGACCAGCAACACCGATGTCACCAGCGGGAACGTCAACGTCGGGACCGATGTGACGATACAGCTCTGTCATGAATGCCTGGCAGAAACGCATGATTTCAGCGTCGGACTTGCCTCTGGGGTCGAAGTCGGAGCCGCCCTTACCACCGCCGATGGGCAGAGATGTCAGGGAGTTCTTGAATGTCTGCTCGAAAGCCAGGAACTTCATGGTGTCGAGTGTGACAGAGGGATGGAAACGCAGACCGCCCTTGTAGGGACCGATAGCGCCGTTGAACTGGACGCGGTAGCCGCGGTTAACATGGACGCCGCCGTTGTCGTCTGTCCAGGTAACACGGAAAGAGATCTGGCGATCGGGCTCGCACATTCTCTCCAGCAGACCCCACTTTTCGTACTCAGGATGCTGAGCAACGAGGCCTTCGATGGACTTGAAAACTTCTTCTACTGTCTGGATGAACAGGGGTTCGTTAGCGTTACGAGCCTTAACTTCGTCCAGAACCTTCTGCATGTAAGCGTTCATTGGGAAATCTCCTCCAATAAAATATTTTCATTACATGATCGTAAATACGGACAGATATCCGTACATATTCATGTTAACCCTATAAGGCTCAAAAGTCAAGTGAAACAGGCTTTTTTTCGTGGAAAATGGAAAATTTCCCCTGTCTGTTATGTGAAAAATAGTAAAAACGGGAGCGGCCTTATATGGCCGCTCCCGTTTCATCAAAGGATATAAACTCCGGGGAAATCGATCAATCCACCTTAAAGCCCTCGCCCAGAACCTCGGTCGATTCGAGGACGACGGTAAAGGCCTTGGGGTCGCATTGCTTGGCGATGCGCTGAACCATGAACATCTGCTTGTTGTCGCAGGCGATCATGACGACCTGCTTGTCCAGCTTGGAATAGCTGCCCTGAGCCTTGAGGAAAGTGGCGCCACGGTCGGTCTGACGCTCGACCTCGAAGGCGATCTCTTCCCCCCTGTCGGTGACAATAAGGGCCACTTTGCCGCGGTCGACGCCGTACATGACCTTGTCGATGACCATCGACATGAGATAGGACATCATAATGCCGTAGATGATACCGTCAACGTCGCTGAACATCATGCCGCCGATCAGAATGATGGTGCCATCGATGGCGAAGGTGATGTTGCCCAGGGACAGATGGGGTTTCAGAGCCTTGACGGCCATGATGACAAAGTCGGAGCCTCCGGTGGAGGAGTTGCGCAGATAGATGA
>JAFYOK010000039.1 GCA_017560175.1 Clostridia bacterium
CTATGGTCTGATGCAGAAGATCTGGATGGGCTATCTGGTCACTGTCATTCTGACTCCCTTCTTCTTTGTCATCTCCATGACCGTCTTTACCTACATCATCGGCAACTGGTTCGTTAAGAACCGCGGCCTGGCGCTCAGCCTGGCTTCCATGGGCTCGGGCATCGGCGGTATGGTCATGAATACTGTTATCGCACGTCTGATTATCTCCTTTGGCTGGCGTGCCACCTATATCATTCTGGGCGTTATGATGCTGGTCCTCATGCTGCCTCTGATGATCTTTGTAGTCCGTGAAAAGCCTGCCGATAAGGGCATGCTGCCTTACGGTGCCGAAGAGGAAGTCACAGAAGAGAAGGGCGGCAAGAAGGCTCCTGCTTCCGAAGGTATTGCCTTTGCCGAAGCTATCCGTATGCCTGTATTCTGGGCGGTTGCGGTCTGCTCGGTCGGCATGGTCATGGCCATCTGCGCCTTCTACCAGACCCTGTCGCCCCATCTGAGCGACAGCGGCTATACTGTCACTTTTGCTGCCACAATGGCTTCCATTTCCATGGGTGCGCTGGCCATCGGTAAGATCGCCCTGGGCCGTATGTTTGATACGCTGGGCATCCGCAAGACCGTCTTTATCGCCTGCAGCTGCACCGTCATCGGTTCGGTTTCCATGCTGTTCTGTACAAGTAAGATCGCCCTGGTCCTCATCGTTCTGGGTGTCGGCCTGGGTTGTTCCTTCGGCGCTATCTGTATGCCGATGATCACACAGAACATCTTCGGCATGAAGGAGTATAACTCCATCTACAGTAAGTTTACCGCTGCTACAGGTCTGGGCTCGGCCATTGCCCCTGTCATCACAGGTTCGGCTTATGATACCTTTGGCAGCTACAATCCTGCTTATGTCGGCGCGGCTGTTGTCGCTGCTGTCGGCCTGATCATTCTGATGATCGCTCTGCCCAAGGAGGCAAAGAAATAAAAAGCTGTCCATGGGGCAGAAAACCGAAATGAGGTGCTCTTTTGAATACAAAGAGTAATAACAATAAGATATTCTACGGATGGTGGGTCGTTGCCGGTGCGCTGCTCATCATGTTCACCATCGGCGGCATTGCCTGGAACTGCGTCAGCGTTTTCATCAAGCCGGTCTGTGCCGATCTTGGCTTTACACGTCAGGCCATGAGCATGAACTCCACCATCACCTCCATCATCGGTATGGTGGTCAGTCTGTCCTGGGGCTACATCCTGCGTCATTTTTCCTTAAAGACCCTCATGCGTCTGGCTGCGTTCGGCCTGCCGCTGGGTTATGTGGGCTATTCCTTCTGCTCGACCATCGGCATGTTCTATGCCTGTTCGGTGCTGGTCGGTCTCAGCCTCTGCCTGGTCATGAACCTGCCCCTGTCCATCATCCTGTCCAACTGGTTTGAAGAAAAGCGCGGCACCGCCATGGGTGTCGCCTTCATGGGCTCGGGCATCGGCGGTATGCTCTTTATTCCCGTTATCAGTAATATGATTGAAACCAGCGGCTGGAGATACACCTTCCGCTTCTCGGCGCTGGTCATGTTTATTGCAGCTTTCATCGCCATCTTCTTCCTCATTCGCATCCGTCCCGAAGACATGGGCCTCAAGGCGCTGGGCTGGGAAAAGCGTAAAAATGATAACGGCAAAGATGTTGCTGTCGCCGAAGGCCCTCTGTTCAGCGAACTGGCCAAGACCGGCCGATTCTGGCTGCTGGCCTTCTGTATCAGCGCCTCCAACTCGGCCGTTGGTGTTGTCAATCAGGCGCTGCAGCCCCATTTGACCGACAATGGCTATACCATTGCCACAGCAGCGCTTATCGTATCGACAGGTATGGGCCTGCTGGCCGTTGGCAAGATGGGTCTGGGTGTTGTCTTTGATAAGATGGGCATCCGCATCGGCACTCTGTTCTCGCTGGGCCTCGGCCTGCTGGGTCTGATCGGTATGATCTTCTGCAAGAGCTTTATCGGTGTTGCATCGGCCGTTGTACTGGGCCAGGGCATCGGCTGTGCCTTTGGTACGGTCGGCGTTCCTATCGTTGCCCGCAGCCTGTTCGGCGAGCGTGATTATGCCACAAATTACGGCGTTATCTGCTCGGTTGGCGGTGTATGCAACAGTATCTCGCCCATGCTCAACGGTGCGGCCTACGACCGTTTCGGCAGCTATAATCCTGCGCTGGTCCTCTGGTGCGGTATTATGGTCTTTGGTCTGGTGGTCTTTTTCATCACTCTGCCCAAGAACAAAAAGATCTGATTTCTGTTAGAAAGAAGAAAAGAATATGAACAATACACTTAAAGAACGCACCTCCGGAATTTTCTATGGCTGGTGGGTCGTTCTGGCAGGTTTCGTCATCATGGGCGCCTGTGTCGGTATCGTTTCCAACTGTGCCAGCCAGTTTATCAAGCCCATCGCCGCTGACCTCGGATACAGCCGTGCGTCGGTCAGCATGATCAACACCATCTTCTCGGGCTGCTACATGGCCATGTCCTTCCTGGCCGGCAGTATTCTCAACCGTCCTGATCTGCATCGTCTGATGAAGATTTCGCTGTTCGTCACCTGCATTTCCTACTACTGTTATTCCTTTTGTAACAGCCTGGCCAGTTTCTATATCAATACCCTCATCGTTGGTATGGCCGCTCCTCTGCTGGGTGTTCTGGCCTTTTCGGTGGTCATTCCCAACTGGTTCTATGAACAGCGCGGCAAGGCCATCGGCCTGTCCTTCATGGGCTCAGGCGTTGGCGGCATGATTTTCAACTATCTGGCCGGCCAGTGGATCCTGGAGTTTGGCTGGC
>JAFYOK010000040.1 GCA_017560175.1 Clostridia bacterium
ACCAAGCGAAAGGTTACGGTGCAGTTGGCAAAACTGCGTGTAAGATTCTTCGACTTCACGTTGTTTCGCTCAGAATGACAATATAGCTGCGTGCAGATGGTCAACAGTCCCTCATCCACCATCTCCGATGGTCCCCCTTCCCTTACACAGGGAAGGCTTCAATGGCTCGGAGCCTATGTTTCTACAACAACAAAAAAGTCCGCTGCATTTCCGCAGCGGACTTTCGGGAATCAAATCATTTTCAGATCAGCTTGACTGTGTAGTAGACAGCCGCACCGACGACAGAGCCGACCATTGCATACATAATATAGTAAGCAAAGGGTGTGCCCAGAACATAAGCCAGGACAGCCAGCAGAGCTGTTGCACCGTAGATGGCTACGATGGGAGCTGTCGGCAGCTTCTTGTTGTCGTACAGACGAACGGTGATGGGGCCGAAGTGACCTTCGCCGTCGTGACGCTTGGCCAGCAGGAAGAAGATGACTGCAACAACACAGATGGCCAGGATGGAACCCAGAGCTGCCATCTCCAGGCCGGGATTATAGGTCTTTGCCATGATCCACAGCAGATAGCTGATGAGGGAATGGGTCAGGCAGTAGGAGAAGAACTCTCTCTGGTATGTGCTGTAGACCAGATGCAGGATGGCTGCACCGGGGATCAGAACATACAGGACACGCTTGGCCGATTCGCAGTTGAACTTGATCAGCAGGACAGAGAAGAGCAGCGCACCGAAAAAGAGGGTGAACATCGAACCTGTAAAGACAGGCTGCTTCTTATGGGTACCGGCCTTGACCTGCGCGATCCACCAGGCGAAGCTGGCGACCAGACCGACGGCCGAAACACCGATCAGAATATTGTTGACCTTGATGGCGGTCAGGATGGTGGAAGCGACCTCATAGCCTCTCCAGAGATAAGCCAGACCCCACAGCATCAGGACAGCGCCCGAAAAGACGGCCATGACACGGCTTGCAATAAAATCTTCCTGCTTACGCAGCTCATCCTTTGCTTTGTTGTTCTTCTTTGCGTTCTGTTCTGTATTCAAAACTCTCACACTCCAACGTCAAAATTACCGGTATGATACATCACGGCGCTGACTGCGGCAACGGGGGCTGTTTCACAGCGCAGGATGCGCGGTCCGATCAGAACCGAATGGGCACCCAGCTGATCGGCCAGCGCGGCTTCCGCCGCTTCGAATCCGCCTTCAGGACCGGTGATGATGCTGATACGCTTGAATCCGCCAAAGGATTCAAGGATCTGCTTAAAGGAACGATTTTTCTCCCCTTCGTACAGGAAGAGACAGCACTCGTCGGCTGCAGCCTGCTGCATGGCCTGCTCGAAAGGCAGGATCTCTCCTACCGATACCGGGCGGGAACGCAGACACTGCTTGGATGCCTCCAGCGCGATCCTCTCGTAACGCAGGCGCTTCTTTTCGCTGTCCTTGGCATTTTCCAGACGGACAACGCAGCGCTTGGATACAAAGGGTACGATATGGGATACGCCGACCTCGGTGCATTTCTGCACCAGATAATCGAAGCGGTCGCCCTTGGACAGGGCCGCATAAACCGTGACGAAGACATTCGGCTCGGTGGTATGGGGGCCGGAAGAGAGGATCTCTGCCCGGACCGGCTGACCTTTTTCGATATTCAGGATACGGCAGCGGTGTTCCGCTTGTTCATCGCAGACCGTGATCTCCTCCCCCTCGCGCATACGCAGGACTTTGGAGATATGGGCGCTGTCTTCCTCGCTCAGAGTGACAACGTTACGGGCGATGCTGCTGCTTTCTACAAAAAAACGCAATATGGACACCTCTCGCTATTATATCAAAATGGGGTTATCTTGTCTATAAAAATTTTTACAGACACAAAATTATTTGTATGGGGGATTGCAGTTGTTTATAAAAGGATCACAAGCCCTTTGCCTTCCCCCGGGGGAAGGGGGACCATCGAAGATGGTGGATGAGGGACTTTTCCCATAGGCTCGGAGCAAAATCCATTACGGCCTAACGGCCGCCCTCATCAGTCATCCTTCGGATGACAGCTTCCCTTACCAAGAGGAGCCTTTGGGCTGGACACCTGCTTATATATTGACTGTATGCCTTGTAG
>JAFYOK010000041.1 GCA_017560175.1 Clostridia bacterium
AACAAAGCTTAATATACATTGGAGTCTACACCATTCCCTGCATCATTTCAAGTCAATTTTCGGTTTTTGGTTTTATTGTATAGTTTTTTTAGGTATTTCGTCCCATTTTATTTGTCTATAATGTTATTTCTATACTTTTCTTGCAAATACATGTAACCACTACTATATATTGAGGCAATAAAAAACAGGCTCCCGAAATTGGGAGCCTGTTTCAGTCATTCTGTTATGATCCCAAAAACTGATTACTCAGCCCAGGAGACATAGTGCCAGTATGTGTTACCGGAAGCATTCATAGCAAAGCCTTCCAGGTCAGCATCCATAGCACGAACCATGTTCATGGAGTATGTGGGGATCTGGGGGCAGATCTCCTGGATGTATGCAACGCACTCCTCGATCAGTTCCATACGCTTTGTCTCGTCCAGAGTCTGAACTGCCTCGTCATACAGAGCGTCGATCTTAGCGTCGTTTGTGCGTGTCCAGTTGGAACCGCCGATCATCTTGGAGTGGTACTTGTACTCGATGAAGCCCAGAGTGTTGGAGGTTGTGCAGTTACCGATGCAAGCTTCGAAGTTACCCTCAGCAGCAGCAGACAGGTAAGTAGCCAGGTCCATGGACTCCAGGTTCATTGTAACGCCGTACTCAGCCAGTGTAGCCTGAATGACCTCACCGCAGCGTCTCTTAACATCATCGGAGCAGATGCAGGAGAAGACGACTGTTGTGGGATCGATACCGGACTTCTCCAGGTATTCCTTAGCCAGTTCGGGGTTGTACTCGTCGATGTTAACATCGGTAGCACCGGCGAACATACCGGGTGTCTGACGGTAGTTGCCTGTACCGGCACCGTTCAGAGCAACCTCAACCAGAGCGCCCTTTTCGATTGCGCAGTTCATGAAGTGGCGGAAATCCTGGTTGTCAAAGGGAGCGACTTCGTTGTTTGTGATCAGCCAGTTGAAGGATGTACCGGGGATGTTGTAAACAGCGATCTCCTCGTTCTCTTCCATACGGGCCAGGTCGTTTGTCTCGACTTCGATGATGACGTCGATCTCACCGGCTTCCAGAGCGATGGTTCTGGAGGAACCCTCAGGGATGATTCTCCATGTCATGTTCTTGATGCCGGGCTCGCCGTCCCAATAATTTTCGTTGGCAACGAAGGTCAGGCTGTTGCCCAGATCCCACTCAACGAACTTATAGGGGCCGGAACCCATGGGGTTGGCATTGAAATCGTTGTTCTCGTCGATCAGCTTCTTGGACAGAACTCTATGGGAAGCCATATCGTACAGTGTCTTCGCATAGACGGTCTTTGTGGTGACCTTGAAGTGTGTCTCGTCGATAACTTCAACAGACTCCCAGAAAGCGGAGTAGTTGATTGTGTAAGCTTCCTTCTCGCGAGCATACTCCATGGAAGCGACCATGTCTTCTGCGGTGACCTTGTCGCCGTTCTGGAAGTAAACATCGTCACGGATTGTGAAGACCCACTCCAGATCGGAGGGATTCTCCCAAGCGGTGATAACGCCGACTTCGGGCTCCAGTGTGTCAACATTTGTACGCATGAAGTAGTCAAATGTCAGCAGGTTCATGTAGCTTGCAGCGATGGCGCTGTGCTCATAGGGGTGCAGTGTGGGGGGCTCGTTGGCTGTAGCGATGATAATGGTGTCCTTAACTTCGCCGGCCTCTGTGTTCTCCTCGACCTTGGTTTCTGTCTCTTCTGTCTTTGTCTCTGTCTCGTTGCTGCCGCAGCCGACAAACAGAGAGAAAGCCATAACGAAGACCAGTGCCAGACTGAGCAGGCGGATGAATGTGTTCTTCATCTTCTTTTTCTCCTTTTCTTTTTCCTCGTATCTGTTTTGTTATTTTTATCACTAACAGACCGCATCCCCTATTATAAAGCATTTATTAAAAAACTCAATAAGTTATTGACGATTTATTTACCAAATTTTTATGTGATTTTTCTACATTTTCTACAATTCCGAAACTTATAAACCATTTAATGTAATAATCATGGTTTTTCTTCTATTAAGCATAAAAAACAGGCTCCCGAAATTGGGAGCCTGTTTCAATCATTCAGTTATGATTCCGGAAACCGGTAATTATAAATTACTCAGCCCAGGAAACGCCATGCCAGTAAGCATTACCGGAAGCGTTGAACTGGTAGCCCTGCAGGTTGGAGTTGTAAGCACGGACAACGTCGGAAGAGTATGTGGGAGCCTGGGGGCAGAGATCCTGCAGGTAAGCAACCATATCTTCGACCATCTTAGCGCGCTCATCAGCATCCAGAGTCTGAGAAGCCTTCTCATACATCTCGTCGATGTAAGCGTCGTTTGTACGTGTCCAGTTGGAGCCGTTGATCATCTTGGATGTGTACTTGT
>JAFYOK010000042.1 GCA_017560175.1 Clostridia bacterium
GCTGGCACCCGCAGGGTGACGGGTGATTGGCAAACCGTGCAAACGGTTTTACTTGCCCAGTTCGTTAAACTCAAACTTACCGTCGATCATGGTCGCCTTGCAGCGGCTCAGGTTATGGAAGGGATTGCCGTTCCCGATGGACAGGTCGGCATCCTTACCGGCTTCCAGTGTACCCATACGATGATCGAGGCCGAGGATCTTAGCAGGATTGATGGTCAGCGATTTGAAGGCCATCTCTTCCGACAGGCCGTAAGCCATGGCCAGACCGACCTCTTCGGGCAGCCAGCGTGTAGCACTCTGGGCATCGGCCGACAGAGCGATCTCGCAGCCTGCTTTTTCCATCATGGCAGGATTCTCGATGGTGCAGTTCCAGACCTCCATCTTGCCGGGGATCATGCGCAGAGGACCGACGACACACTTGACATTCTTCTGCGCCAGAATGTCGGCGACCTTGAAGCCTTCGGTGCAATGCTCGACGACAAAATCCAAACCAAACTCTTCCGAAATACGAACAGCGGTCAGAATATCATCGGCACGGTGGCAATGGATGCGGCAGCGCATCTCGCCGCGGACAACGGGAACCAGAGGATCCAGCTTGAAGTTGTGCTTGAAAGGCTTACCCTCTGCCTCGGCAGCGGCCAGTTCTTCGGCATACTGCTGTGCATTGAACAGAGTTTCGCGCAGAACGGCGCCTGTACCCATACGGGTCATGGGCATACGCTTCTGACTGCCGTAATAGCCCTTGGGATTCTCGCCCAGCGCCATCTTCATGACCTCTGTGCCGGGGATGACCTGCTCCAGAACCGAGTTGGCATCCTTCAGCTTGACGGCGATACCTGTACCACCGATGACATTGGCCGAACCGGGCAGGCTGCACATGACGGTGAAACCGCCCTTGCGCGCCTCGGTGACACCCAGACTCCAGGGATCGAGGGAATCGATCATGCGGACGTGTGCAGTAACGGGATCGGTGGCTTCGTTGTCATCATCGCCGCCGCCCTTGGCACCGGGCTCGCCCATGGCCAGATGGCTGTGGGCATCGATGAAGCCGGGAGTGACCCACATACCCTTGAGGTCGATGACCTTGGCATCCTTGGGGATCTCGGCCTTGACTTCGACAGCCTTGAGGATACCATCCTCGATCAGAATGGTAGCATTATCGATAATGCCGTCGCTGATGGTGACGGCTTTGCAGTTTTTGAGTGCAATCATGGTTATTTCTCCTTTTTTAAAAAGGGATTCTTCTTATTTCTCCAGATATTTGACCATACCGATCTCGGCATGGATACTGCCATCGCGCCAACGAATGGCATCCGGCTTACGGTAGATCTCCTTAAAGCCCTGCTTTTCATAAAGGGCACAGGCGCGGTCGTTGCCTTCGATATATTCCAGGCCGATGCAAACAACTTCGGGACGATGTATGGCTGCCTCAGTGAGGATCTCAAACATAGCGGTGGCAAGACCGTTGCGCCAGTAATCCTTGAGGACACCGACGGCGATCGATGCGCGATGCTTGAGCTTATCTCTGCCCGGGAAGTCGATGTGGGCATTGCCGATACACTTCTCGCCGTCAAAGCAGGCGACCATCAGCCCATTGGGCGACTGGGCAAGGCTTTCGAGGAAGTTTCCCTCCTGCTCCCCTGTGATACAGAACTCATCGGGATAGCTGAGGACAAACTCGGTCTCGCCGTTGAGCTGCAGCATATAGTCCAGTACGGCCTGACCGTCCTCCTTCCGAGGGGTACGCACGACACAGGTGCGCCCATCCTTTAATTTGATTTCGCGTGCTTCAATCATCATACTATGCGTACCTCCTTTGGGGATTTAAATTTACGATAAACCAAACTGACCAATCCTCAGTCACCTTCGGTGACAGCTCCTTTCAAAAGGAGCCTCAGCTAAAGCCCTCTTTAAGTGCCCTATGGGTATGAAAGAGGGTGGCACCCGCAGGGTGACGGGTGATTGGCAAACCGTGCAAACGGTTTTACTTGCCCAGTTCGTTGAACTCGAACTTGCCATCGATCATGGTTGCCTTACATCTTGTAAAGTTGCTGAAGGGATGGCCGGTTTCCCACGAAATGTCATCATTTCGTGGGAGCCCTTTCAATTCTAATAGATTTCCGGTGAATGAATCACCCGGAAATCGTCGCCGCCATTCTACCGGCGGCGTATTCGACGGCCATTACTTGCCCAGTTCGTTAAACTCGAACTTACCATCGATCATGGTTGCCTTACATCTTGTAAAGTTGCTGAAGGGGTGGCCGTCGAAGATGGCCAGGTCGGCATCCTTGCCGGCTTCCAGTGTACCGATTCTATGGTCGAGATTGATGATCTTGGCGGCATTGATGGTCAGTGCCTTAAATGCGGTCTCTTCCGACAGACCGTAAGCCATAGCAACGCCGACTTCCTCAGGCAGCCAACGGGTCGCAGTCTCGGCATCGGCGGTCAGCGCAAACTCAACACCGGCCTTTTCCAGCATGGCGGGATTCTCGATGGTGCAGTTCCAGACTTCCATCTTGGAGGGAATCATACGCATGGGACCGACAACGCACTTGACATTCTTCTCTGCCAGAATATCAGCGATCTTGAAGCCTTCGGTGACATGCTCAACCGAGAAGTCCAGACCGAACTCTTCCGAAACACGGATGGCGGTCATGATATCATCGGCACGGTGGCAGTGGATACGGCAGCGCATTTCACCGCGGACAACGGGAACCAAAGCCTCCAGCTTAAAGTCCTTCTTGAAGGGCTTGCCTTCAGCCTCAGCAGCCGCCTTATCTTCGGCATACTGCTTGGCATTGAACAGAGTCTCACGCAGAACAGCGCCTGTGCCCATACGGGTCATGGGCATCTTCTTCTGACCGCCATAAGCGCCCTTGGGGTTCTCGCCCAGCGCCATCTTCATCATCTCTGTACCGGGAATGATGATATCCTCGATGCACTTGCCTTCCTTCAGCTTGAAGGCAATACCTGTACCGCCGATGACATTGGCCGAACCGGGCATGGTGTAGCAGGTGGTGAAGCCGGCCTGGCGGACAGGCTCAAAGGCAATACCAAAAGGATTGAGCGCATCTACGATGCGGATGTGTGCGGTAACAGGATTGGTGACTTCATTGCCGTCATCTCCGCCGCCGCGTGCGCGAGGCTCGCCCATGGCAGAGAAGTGGGTGTGAACATCGATGAAACCGGGTGTGACCCACATACCCTTGAGGTCAATCACATGGGCATCCTTGGGGATCTCGGCCTTGACTTCAACGGCCTTGAGGATGCCATCCTCGATCAGAATGGTGGCATTGTCGAGAATACCATCAGAAATTGTAACAGCCTTACAGTTTTTCAGTGCGATCATAAGTATACTCTCC
>JAFYOK010000043.1 GCA_017560175.1 Clostridia bacterium
ATCTGCATACCGCCATTGGCGGCCTTGCTCCGCAGGAGAGGCAGCTGATCGCCTTGCGCTATGGCCGTGGCTTGACCCAGCAGAAAACGGCCGATATTTTAGGTCTGTCACAGGTCAAGATCTCCAGAATGGAAAAGAAGATTCTGGCACAGCTGCGGCAGAAATTGATGTAGCAATAAAAGAAAAGCCCTGCAGGATTCTGCAGGGCTTAGGTTATATATGGGTTATTCGATGACCGAAAAGGCCACGCCGTCGAGTGCTTCGATCTCGCAGCGAAGTTCGCTGGTGCGCAGACTGTTGGAAACGATGATGTTGAGGCCAATGTGGCCGGGCATACCGCTTTTGGCAGCAACGGTCTCCAGCAGGACATCGCCATCGATTTCCGCTCGGATGCGGTCGGCAATATTGCCCAGCTGACAGATGTTGTCGATCTCGGCGTAGATGTTGTGGGAAGACATCTTGCTCTTGCGTTCCAGACGGGAGAGCAGGGCGGTGGTGATCACACAGACGGCAGTACCGACCAGTGCGCCGAAATAGAAGCCGCAGCCCAGAGCAATGCCGATGGCAGCGGTGGCCCACATGCCGGCAGCGGTGGTCAGACCCGTGATGATGTTGCTGTTTTTAACAACGATCATGCCTGTACCCAGAAAGCCGATGCCCGAGATGACCTGGGCCGACAGACGCAGGGGATCGGTATCTATGCCCAGAATAATGCTGAGGTACATGCCGGTCAGTGCTGTCAGTGTAGCACCGACACAGACCAGAATGTGGGTACGAAGACCTGCAGCACTGCCGTGACGGCTGCGCTCGGTACCGATGATGCCGCCGACCAGCGCGGCCAGCAGAATACGGAGCAGGGAAGAGATGTAGAAATTGCTGAGAATATGATGGAACAAAGGAATCATGACTTAAATGAAGCCTTTCTATAGGTGATGTAAATGAGATTACTTACCGGCGTGTTCGATGGTGGAAGCAACAGCCTTGAGCCATCCGGCATATCTGGCCTGACGGACATCATCAGCCATGGCAGGTGTGAAGATGGTCTCGCTCTTGCGGAGGGCAGCGATTTCGGCCTTATCCTTCCAGAAACCGCAGCGGAGACCTGCCAGGAAAGCCGCACCCAAAGCGGTCGATTCAACGCTTTCGGGACGGTCGATGGCAACGCCCAGCATATCGCTCTGGAACTGCATGAGGACATCACTGCGGCTGGCACCGCCGTCGGCACGAAGCTCGCCCAGAGGAATACCGCTGTCCTTTTCCATAGCGATGATCAGATCTTTGACCTGATAAGCGATGGCCTCGATGACAGCACGGGCGATCTGAGGACGGCCTGTGCCGCGGGTCATACCGAACATGGCACCACGGGCATACATATCCCAGTAGGGCGCACCCAGGCCGGTGAAGGCAGGAACGATATAAAGTCCGCCGGCATCGGGAACAGAAGCTGCCAGGTCGCTGCACTGGGCAGCCGAATCGACCATGCGGAGTTCGTCACGCAGCCACTTGATGACAGAACCTGCGTTGAATACACTGCCTTCCAGTGCATATTCGACCTTGCCGTCGAGTCCCCATGCAATGGTGGAGATCATGCGATTGTGGGAACGGACACGGGTCTCGCCGGTATTCATCAGCAGGAAGCAGCCGGTACCATAGGTGTTCTTGGCCTGGCCGGGTGCAAAACAACCCTGCCCAAAGAGGGCGGCATGCTGGTCGCCTGCGAGACCGCAGATGGGAACACCTGCGATGTCTTCCAGGCCGCGAGTGGGTGCAATGACGCCGAAGTCAGCCGAAGAGGGCAGGACTTCAGGCAGAATGTTCATGGGGACACCGACGATATTGCAGATCTCTTCATCCCAGCAGAGATCGTTGATGTTGTAGAGCATGGTACGGGATGCGTTTGTATAGTCGGTGACATGGCTTTTGCCGCCGGTCAGATTCCAGATCAGCCATGTGTCAATCGTGCCAAAAAGCAGACGTCCCTGTTCGGCCAGCTCACGGGCTTCGGGGACATTTTCAAGGATCCAACGAACCTTACCTGCCGAGGAATAGGCATCGACGATCAGGCCTGTCTTTTCGGTGATGGATGCACCATGGCCTGCGCGGATCAGCTTTTCGCAAAAGTCAGCCGAACGGCGGCACTGCCATACGATGGCATTGTAGACAGGCTTTCCGGTTTCTTTGTCCCAGAGAACGGTGGTTTCACGCTGGTTGGTGATGCCTGCAGCGGCAATATCTTCGGCAGTTGCACCGATGGCACGGCAGCATTCGGCAATGGAGATGGTCTGAGAAAAGAGCAGTTCGATGGGATCATGCTCGACCCAACCTTCTCGGGGGAAGATCTGGGTAAACTCATGCTGGGCGACCGAAGCGACCTTGCCCTCTCTGTCAAACAGGATGGCACGGGAACTGGTCGTGCCCTGGTCGATGGCCAGAATATATTTCTTGCTCATATTATATGTCCTCCGAAATGAAAGATAAGATATCATCGTAAACGCGATCACAGTCGGTTTCGTTTAAAATTTCGTGGCGTTTGCCGGGGTAAAGGATGGCATTGGCTTTGCGGCCTGCAGTACGCAGCTGATCGCGCAGCCACAGGACTCCTTTGCCATGCTGACCGATGGGATCATCGGCACCGGCAATCAGCAGGAAAGGTCGGCAGACCGTTTTAACTGCCCAACCGGAGTTGCGGGTGCGGGCCATGCCGATAAATAAATCGCGAAAACCTGCCGAGGTGAAATGGAATCCGCAAAGAGGATCGTCGGCAAACTTCTGTACGCTGTTCTTATTGGTGGTCAGCCAGGCATGGCGGGATTTCTCCTTGCGGAAGATGCGGCTGGCTTTGCCGATGGAGAGGTAATACAGAACATCGTTGGGGGTTTTATCCATGCCAATGGTGCAGTAGGCTTTGGCCAATGCAATGCCGCCCTTGACCATAGGATTGGGGGCAGGGGAGCCGCAGAGGATATAGCGATCATAGATCCAGCCTTCCTCACGGGTAGCCATTTCACTGACGATCATAGATCCCATGCTGTGACCAAAGAGAATGAAGGGGCCTTGAGGGATCTCTTCGCGCATCAGCCGTGCCAGTCGGAAAGCATCCTGTGTGAGGATTTCCCAGCCGTTATGATCGGCAAACCAGCCAAGGGTTTCGCCTGCCAGGCAGGAATGGCCATGACCGCGATGGTCGTGGCAGAAAGCAGCATAGCCGTTTTCGGCGAGGAAGCAGCCCAGCTGCTCATATCGGCCACTGTGTTCAGCCATACCATGGCAGATCTGCACCAGGCCGTGGATCTCACCTTCAGGCAGCCATGTGCGCACAAAAAGGGGATGATCGAGGCCGTCAGACAGCAGTGTTTCGGAATAGATCAAATCAGAATACCTCCGAGGAAGGAATTGTAATACATATAAAATCATTATAACAAAAATCGCCTGTATAGCAAAGCCCAATATTAAATTTACAAGGATATCTGCTCTGTGCTAAAATAGGGAACGAAGTAAACATAACAGGAGGAAAAATCATGTCTTTCATTCTGCCCACATATCATGCACCCGATTTTGAAATCGACGCGCTGAAGAATGCCCCCAATGTCCGTATGGCACCTGCACCCATGGACGGTGTTGCCCCCGATCATTACCATGCCACAGGTATTTATCCCGAATATTTCCATATCGACGGCAAATGGCATCTGGCCGAAGAAAGCCGTATGGACTGCATTCCCGTATGGGAAGACGGCAAGATCAGGATCATCGAGTTCCGCCGTCTGAAGAAAGATCAGATGGTCGTTCTGGGCCGTACCGAAGATGGCAGCGAAGGTATTTATGTCCACATGTATGGCTTTGCGCCCAAGGGAGAAAAGGACAATGCCTTTGCTTTCCGCCAGGGCCGTTCGAGAGAAACCGCCTATTCCAAGGACTATGACGAACTCTACAGCCTGCTGCGTCATGAGAAGGAGAACGGCGGCAAGATCCTCTGGGTCATGGGCCCTGCCTGCACTTTCGATAATGACTCACGTGCCGCTATGGCAGCATTGATTGAGAACGGTTATGCCTACGGCATTATGGCAGGCAATGCTCTGGCCACCCATGACCTGGAAGCCGGTCTGCTGGGTACTGCTCTCGGTCAGGACATCTATAGCCAGGAGATCATGTATAACGGCCATTACAACCATATCGATACCATCAACAAGGTACGCAGCTGCGGCTCTATCCCTGCCTTTATCGAGCAGTACGGTATCAAAGACGGTATTATCCATGCCTGTGTCAAAGCGGGCGTTCCCTTTGTTCTGGGTGGCTCCATCCGTGATGATGGCCCCCTGCCCGAAGTCTATGCCGATGTTTACGAGGCACAGAATGCCATGCGTAAGCTGGTTTCGGAAGCCACCACCATCATCTGCATGGCATCGGTTCTGCACACCATTGCCACAGGTAATATGACCCCTTCCTATCGTGTGGTCGATGGACAGGTACGTCCCCTTTATTTCTATTCTATCGACGTGTCGGAGTTTGCCGTAAATAAGCTGCTGGATCGCGGCAGCCTCGCCGTCAAGACAATGGTCACCAATGTACAGGACTTCATCGTTCATGTACGCAAGGCTATGGGGCTTTAATGGAAGCAAGAGCAATGAACGACCTGGACATCTATCGCAGCCTGCCCGAAGCCTTGCTGCCGTGGTATCGGCAGAACAAGCGCGATCTGCCCTGGCGGCATGACCGTGAGCCCTATCATGTATGGGTATCGGAGATCATGCTGCAGCAGACGAGGGTGGAAGCGGTCATCGGTTATTACGAGCGTTTTCTTCATGTGCTGCCCGATATCAGAAGTCTGGCAGAAGCAGACCCCGAGCTGCTGCATAAACTGTGGGAGGGTCTGGGCTATTACTCCCGTGTCCGCAATCTGCAGAAGGCGGCGCAGCAGGTGATGGAACAGCACAGCGGCATTTTCCCAAATCGCCATGAGGAGATCCGTCAACTGGCAGGCATCGGGCCCTATACGGCCGGTGCGGTTGCCTCCATCTGTTTTGAGTTGCCCAAGGCAGCCGTCGACGGCAATGTTCTGCGCATCCTTTCCCGTATTCTGTCCGATGATCGGCCCATTGATAAGGAAAGCACCAAAGCAGCCATGGCGGCTGCATTGGAGGAAGTGTATCCGGAAGGCAGCTGCGGTGATTTCACACAGGCGCTGATGGAGCTCGGGGCGACCGTATGTATTCCCAAAAGTCCAAGGTGCGAGATCTGTCCGGCACGCGGGTTCTGCCGTGCCCATGGGGCAGGGAACATGACCGATTACCCGGTCAAAAGTCCCAAGAAGGAGAAGCGCGTGGAACAGAAGACGGTACTGATCCTCGATTGCGGCGGTGAGATTGCCCTTTGCAAAAGGGGAGAGACCGGCTTGTTGGCAGGCCTTTGGGAGTTGCCCAACCTGCCGGGTCATCTGGATGCGGATGAAGTTATGACGGCAGCACAGGAAATGGGGGTCGGCCCCGACCGTCCCGAATGGGTGGTGGATCGTAGCCATATCTTTACCCATATCCGCTGGGAAATGAAAGGATGGCGCATCCTTTGTACACAGAAAGCCGAAGATCTGACGTGGGCAAGTCCCGAGGAACTGCGGGACAAATACGCGCTGCCCACCGCTTTCCGCCAGTTTTTCGAGGTGTAGGAAAACCTCGAAAAAGATAGGCACTGTCCTTAAAATCGTACACTTGACAGGGTATACTATAGCCAAGCTAAGAAAGGCAGGTATATCCTATGCGTGATTATCGTATCGTCAATGTACGTGGACATATTGAAGTTTTTGATGACTGGGGTCAGTTTGTCCTCAGTGCAGACAATGAAAGTGAAGCTCTCTGGGAGCTTGAAATGATGATGGAGGAATAATTTTGGATATCCTGTCGGTCCTCGCCCAGGAACTGGGCATCAAGGCCACACAGGCAGCCAGCGCCGTAGAGCTGCTGGATGCCGGCAATACCGTACCGTTCATTTCCCGTTATCGCAAGGAGGCCACCGGTCATCTGACCGATGAGATCCTGCGCAAACTGGAAGAAAGACTTAATGCCCTTCGGGCCCTGGAGGCACGTAAGGAAGATGTTGCCCGTCTGCTGGAAGGGCAGGGGAGCCTGACGGCAGAATTGACAGCCGCACTTGCGGCTGCACAGACTCTGGCCGAGATCGAAGACATTTACCGCCCTTACAGACCCAAGCGCAGAACCCGCGCTTCGATGGCAAGGGAAAAAGGTTTACAGACCTTGTCAGAACTGCTTTTGGCACGCGGCAAGGTAGATCCTCAGACTGAGGCAGCTGCTTATGTATCGGAAGAGAAAGGCGTTGCCGATGTGCAGGCGGCGCTGCAGGGTGCTATGGACATTCTGGCCGAGCAGGTGTCGGATGATGCCGATGTTCGCCGTTTTATTCGCAATCTTACCGAGCGTAAGGCCATGTTGGTGACCAAGGCCAAGACTGAAGAGGACACTGTTTATCGTTTATATTATGACCACAGCGAACCTGTTGGTAAGATCCCCTCCCACCGTATTCTGGCCGTCAACCGCGGTGAGAACGAAGGCATCCTTTCGGTCAAGATCGCCATGGAGGAAGAGGAGATCCTGGCCTGGCTGAAGAATCGATATATCAAGGGTGCGGCATCTCCCTGCGACCCCTATCTGGAAGAAATGCTGGCCGACAGCTATGGTCGTCTGATCGCGCCTTCCATTGCCACCGAGCTTCGCAATGCCGCCACCGAGCGCGGCGAGGAACGTGCCATCGAAGTCTTTGGTCAGAACCTCAAAGGTCTGCTGATGACACCGCCCGTTAAGGGTAAAATCGTCATGGGATTCGACCCGGCCTATCGTACCGGCTGCAAAATTGCAGTTGTAGACCGTAAAGGCGATGTACTTGACACACCGGTTGTTTACCCGACTGCGCCCCATAATAAGACCGAAGAGTCTCGCCGTATCCTGTCGGGCATGATCCGCAAGTATGGCGTAGAGGTTATCTCCATCGGCAACGGCACAGCTTCCAAAGAAAGTGAGATTTTTGTGGCCGACATGATTCGAGATCTGTCGCTGCCCATCAGTTATATCGTTGTCAGCGAGGCCGGCGCATCGGTCTATTCGGCCTCGGAGCTGGGAACAAAGGAGTTCCCCCAGTTTGATGTATCCCTGCGCAGCGCCGTGTCCATCGCGCGTCGTTTGCAGGATCCCATGGCCGAGCTGGTCAAGATCGAGCCCAAGGCCATCGGTGTCGGACAGTATCAGCATGACCTTGATCACAAGCGCCTGGATGCTGCCCTGGGCGGTGTTGTCGAAAGCTGCGTATCGTCGGTCGGTGTTGATATCAATACAGCATCTCCTGCGCTGCTCAGCCACATCGCCGGAATCAACAGCAAGACGGCACAGAATATCTGTGATTACCGCAGCGAGAATGGTCTTTTTAAAAATCGTAAAGAAATCAAAAAGGTCAAGGGTATTGGTGAAAAAGCATACATTCAGTGCAGCGGCTTTTTGCGTGTGCCCGAGAGTGCGGAACTGCTGGACAATACCGCCGTTCACCCCGAATCCTATGCCGCAGCCAAAGCGCTGTTGGCAGAACTGTGTCTGACCGAAAAGCAGATCATTGCCGAGCCTGTTCGCTTGGCCGAGGCGCTCAAGGGTCATAAGCTGCCCCTGTTGGCACAGAAGCTGGAGATCGGTCTGCCCACTCTGCAGGATATCGTTGCCGAGCTGCAGAAGCCGGGCCGTGATATCCGTGATGAACTTCCTCAGCCCATCCTCAAAAGTGAGGTCATGGATATCAGTCAGCTCAAGCCGGGTATGGAACTTGTGGGCACCGTCCGCAATGTTGCCGATTTCGGTGCCTTTGTTGATATCGGCGTACACCAGGATGGTCTTGTCCATATCAGCAAGTTGTCCCGTAAGTTTATCAAAAAGGCCTCCGATGCTGTGTCGGTGGGTGAGGTTCTCACTGTTCGCGTCATCGACGTGGATGTTAAGAAAAAGCGTATTTCTCTCGAGCGCGTTTTTGAAAAATAAGAATTGCCCGATTGAGGCATAATCATAGCCCTCCTCTCGTATGATGAATCAGAGG
>JAFYOK010000044.1 GCA_017560175.1 Clostridia bacterium
TTACTGATTCAAATTTTACGAGAACAAGCTGTAAGTTTGAATAAGAAATTTGATACAAACTTCTGGACTCCCAGGAAAGTTGACATGGTTTTATGGTCTGTTGGAAGGGTTAGAAAATAGCAAAAGGCGCCCCTCATTTTAGAGAGGCGCCTTTTTGCCATACTGTCTTATTGAAATCCCCCGACAGGGGGATTTTTTATGTTCAGATATTTTTTTGGAAAGATTACTTGCTTTGTCCGACGTATTTTCCATCCTTGATGTAAATACGGGGAACACGAGGGGTGATGACGGTGGGGACTTCGCCCATGGTGCCGCCGTAGAGTTCGGCCATCTGCCAGAGTTCCTGTACGGCATCGCCGTCACGGCCAAAGACGGTGACGACATCGCCAACCTTGGCATCGATGTCGGTGACATCCAGCATGAGGTAGTCCATGCAGATCTTGCCGATGAGGGGGACGAATGTACCGTTGACGATCAGAGAAGCCTTGTTCTGAATGGTGCGGCGCAGACCGTCGGCATAACCGATGGGAACAACGGCGATGCGGCTGGGGCGCAGGGTATGGGCGATGGGGCCGTAGCTGACCGGGCGTCCGGCATCGACTTCCTTGATCTGATAGATGCGGCTCTTGAGCTGTACGGCATGGACGCTCTGGGTGCCGTAGGGCAGATCGGTATCGGTACCCAGCAGCAGGGAGCCGACACGGACATAGTCGTTGTGGCACTGGGGATAGACCGAGGTGAAGTGGGAGCTGGCGCTATGCTTTTTGAAGGTCAGACCACGGGCGCGCAGCTTTTCGCAGGCTTCGTCAAAGAGGGCGATCTGGTGCTTGTTGAAGGTATCGCCATAGGGCAGGTCGGCATCGGTATAGTGGGTGAAAATGCCTTCCACCTGCAGGCCGGACAGGTTGGCGATATGCAGCGTTTCTTCGACGGCAGCATCCATACGGCCTTCCAGAATGAGGCCGAAGCGGGACATGCCGGCATCCAGTTTGAGGTGACCGCGCATGGTCTTGCCCAGGCGCACAGCTTCGGCCGACAGGGCTTCGGCATGGTCGAGGCTGATGATATTGGTGATGATGTTATTTTTAATGGCGGTTTCGACCTGCATGGGCAGAATCGGGCCGAGGGTCAGGATCTCGCCTTTGACACCTGCATGGCGCAGTTCCATGGCTTCTTCCAGGCAGGCGACGGCAAAGAATCCAACGCCGATCTCTTCGAGGAAGCGGGAAATATAAGGCGCACCAAGACCGTAGGCATCGGCCTTGACAACGGCAATGATCTCGCTCTGGCCGATATCGGCTTTGATGCGGCGGTGGTTTTCGGCAATGGCATCGAGGTCGATCTCGAGCCATGTGCGGCTGGTGTTGTATTCCATAGGATGGCCTCCCGTGTTTTTCTTTTATTGTAGCACAGCACAGGCAAAAGAAAAAGCCTCTGCCGACGGCAGAGGCTTTGGAAAGAGATCAGCTTTCGCGGATTTCCACGGGGATTTTTGTATTGCGTTCTTTCTTCTTGGTGCTGCTCCAGAAGGGGAAGGCCAGACCGAAGATGACAGGGAAAATCTCCAGACGTCCCAGCAGCATATTGAGGATCAGAATGAACTTGGAGAAGCCTGAAAAGGCACCGAAGTTGCCTGTGGGGCCAACGACACTCATACCGGGGCCGATGTTGTTGAGGCAGGCAGCCATGGCGGTGAAGTTGGTCTCGAAGTCGAAACCATCCAGCGAGATCAGCAGGACGCTGACGGTGGCAACAAAGATATAGATGCTCAGATAGACCAACGCACCGACGATGGTGCTGTCGGCAACAGGTTTGTCATCCATACGGACAGTGGTGACCAGACGGGGATGGAGCAGGCGCTTGATCTCAGCCTTGGCAGCTTTGGCAATGATCATCAGACGGGAGACCTTGAGGCCGCCGCCGGTGGAGCCGGCGCTGGCGCCGATGAACATGACCAACAGCAGCAGACCCTTGGAAAAGGCCGGCCACAGGTTATAGTCGGCGGTGGCATAACCGGTGGTGGTCATCAGTGAGGAAACCTGAAATGCCGAATAGCGCAGGGCATTGCCGAAGGTGCCGTACTGGGGCAGGATGTTGATGGCGATCAGCGCCGAGATACCGGCCATAATGCCAACATACCACCAAAGTTCTTCGTTCTTGAAGGCAGCCTTCCAGTTGCGAACGGTCAGGAAGAAGAAGAGGTTGAAGTTGACACCGAAGAGGGTCATGAAGATGGTGGTCACCCAATCGATGTAGGCGCTGTCGTAATAGCCGATGCTGGCGTTTTTGCTGGAAAAGCCGCCGGTGCCTGCCGTACCGAAGGTGTGGATGGCACTGTCAAAGACCGACATGCCGCCCAGAAGGAGGAACAGGAAGCAAAGCAGACTCAGCACCAGATAGATGATGTAGAGGATCTTGGCGGTGTCGCGGATCTTGGGCAGCAGCTTACCGACGGTGGGGCCGGGGACTTCGGCACGCATCAGGTGCATGGAACGGCGGTCGGCCAGGGGAATGACCGCCATGGCAAAGACCAGAACACCCATGCCGCCGACCCAATGGGTAAAGCTGCGCCAGAAGAGGTGTGCATAAGGCAAATCCTCAACGGCTGACAGAATACTGGAGCCGGTGGTGGTAAAGCCGCTGACGACCTCAAACAGGGCATCGATGTAGGAGGGGATATCGCCGGTGATCCAGAAGGGGAGGGCACCGACGGCCGACAGGCCAAACCAGGCCAGCGCAACGGCGGCAAAACCTTCCTTGGCATAGATGACGGTATTCTGGGGTTTTCGGCCGCCCAACAGCCAGCCTAAGAAGGCGGCGAAGATGGCCACCAGGAAGTAGGCGGCAGCTACGCCTTCTTTGAACCACAGGCCGACACAGGCAGGCAGCAGAAGAAGCAGACTTTCCACCAGAATAATGCGGCCGGTGAAGTAGAGGACCATTTTACGGTTCATAAGTCAGGCCTCCTTATACATCCTCAGCAAGGATGTCGGAAAGATCGTCGAAGTGTTCGCCTGCGGCAATGACGATGACGCGGTCGCCCACCGAGATGTAGTCGCGACCGCCGGGAATGATGGTCTGTCCGCTGCGGGAGATGCAGGCAATGAGGATATTGGGCTTGAGGCGCAGGTGCATGAGCGGGACATGGGTCTGGGGGAAGGTATCGTTGACGCGGAATTCCAGCGCTTCAACGGCACCGCCCATCAGGCGATGGAGGGTCTCGATGTTGCTGCCCATGGAGTTCTGCATGGAACGGACATAACGAACGATGATGTTGGCAGTCAGAACGCGGGGAGAGATGATGCTGCCCAGACCGGTGGATTCGGCAATGGCGGCCAGAGAGGGACGGTTGATTTTAGTGATGATCTTGGCATCGGTGGCCGACTGGGCATAGAGGGCGAGGATGATATTTTCTTCGTCAAAACCGGTCAGCGCAACAACGGCATCCATGGTGTCGATGCCCTCTTCGCTGAGCAGTTCCTGGTCGGTGCCGTCACCGCAGATGATCATGGCGTGGGGCAGCAGGCGACTGAGCTCGGCGCAGCGCTTGGGGTCGATGTCGATGATCTTGACACTTGCGCCGTTTTCGGTCAGCATACGGGCCAGATAGAAGCTGATACGGCCGCCGCCGACCAGCATGACATCGCGGGCTTCGGGCAGAGTACGGCCCAGGCTGCTGAAGAAGTCGTACATATCATCGGCGCGGGCGACGACATTGATCTTATCGCCCGACTTGAGCATGAAGTTACCGCCGGGGATGGTGATCTGATTTCCGCGCTGGACCGAGCAGATGAGGGCTTTGCCCTTATAGGTCTTGTGCAGGTCGCGGAGGTAGACGTTGTCCAGTACCGAGTCTTCCCGCAGCTTGATTTCGGCCATTTCCACGCGCTTATTGGAAAAGGTTTCGATCTGCAGTGCCGAGGGGAACTTGAGCAGCTTATAAAGCTCGCTGGCAGCCGCACGCTCGGGGTTGATGCTCATGGACAGGCCCAGTTCGTCGCGCATGAAGACCAGCTGGTCGCTGTATTCGGGGTTGCGGACACGGGCGATGGTATTCTGCGCGCCCAGCTTTTTGGCAACGAGGCAGCAGAGCAGGTTGATCTCATCATGGCTGGTACAGGCCACCAGCAGGTCGGCCTTCTGCACCTCAGCTTCCAGCAGTACCTGATAGCTGGCGCCGTTGCCGCAGACGCCCATGATGTCCAGCGTGTTAACAAGATGATCGACAGTGGTCTGGTTCTGGTCGATAACAAAAATGTCGTGGTCTTCCATCGACAGCTGTTCGGCAAGGGTCGTGCCGACCTTGCCGGTTCCTACGATAACGATACGCATAATGTATTCTCCATAAGAATAAAAAGGGATGACTTGAATTTTCAGAGAGACTTTTCGGCAATTTTACCCGGTTTTTACAGTCATTTTACATAAAAACAGGTTTGGAACATAATCCCCCATTCTGACTATACCATAGCACATTTTAGCGCAGAGGGCAATCGGAAAGAGGGAAGTATTTGGACATTTGAACAAAAAAGTCATGGGGAATTTGGTGAGAGATTGTAGCTTTTTTCTTTGCCGTCTTGCTATTCTCCAAAGGGTTCAGTATAATAAAGATACCATCCAATATTACTTACAGGAGGAGATTCAAATGCAGTTCAATCAGGAAAGAGTTCTCGAGCGTCTGATCGAGATGATCAAGATCGACAGCGTATCTTATAAGGAAGGCCCCATGACCGATTATCTTCAGAAGTACTTTGAAGATCGCGGCTATGAAGTTTATCGTGACGAGGCCGGTAAGGCCATCGGCGGCGACCATTCGGGCAACCTGCTGATCCACATCGGCGGCGATATGGAAGGCGAAGGCATCTGCCTCAACGCACATCAGGATACCGTCGAGCCCGGCATCGGCATCGAGCCTGTTTTTGAAAACGGCATCCTCAAGAGCAAGGGCGACACCATTCTGGCAGCCGATGACAAGTCGGGCATCGCTATGATGATGGAGATTCTGGACCAGCTCAAGGAGACCGGCACACCTCACCGTGACCTGTGGTTCCTCTTCACCATCTGCGAAGAGAACGGCATGCACGGCGCTAAGAATTTTGACTATTCCAAGCTGCCCGTAAAGAACATTTTTGCTCTTGACGGTGCAGGCAAGGTCAGCGGCAGACTGCTCAAGTCGGGCGCAGGCAAGGATGCTCTGGAGATCACCTTCCACGGCAAGATGGCGCACGGCGGCATCGAGCCCGAAAAGGGCATCAATGCCATCGCTGTTGCAGCTTCTGCCATCAGCCGCATCAAGTTCGGCCGCATCGACCCCGAAACCACATCCAACATCGGCCGCATCGAGGGCGGCGGTGCGACAAACATCGTCACAGATAAGGTCACCTTCACCTGCGAAGTCCGTTCCCATACACAGGAGCAGATCCAGGCACAGGTCGATCTGATCGTCAAGGCCTGCCAGGATGCAGCTGCTGAGTTCGGCGCTACCGTCGATATCGACATCGACCATTTCTGCCCTCCCCACAAGCCTGACCTGAACAGCTTCATGCACCGCACCATGGTCAAGCTGCTGCAGGATGCCGGCTACACCATCGAGTATGGCGTCAGCAACGGTTCCGGCGACTCCAACATCTTCTCGGGCAAGGGCTTCCAGTGCTCGGGTATCACAACCGGTATGTTCGATGTTCATACCACAAACGAATACCTCGACATGGAAGAGTTCGGCAAGGCATACAACCTCGTCTGGAGAGCTCTGACCGAAAACGTCGTCGACTAATTTTATTTATAATATCTTATCGGCCCCACCTTGGTAAAAGGTGGGGCTTTTTCATTGCATAAATTACCAAAAAAATGATTGGATTTTTGTCCGAAACGACAATTTTTACTTTTATTACTTCCTTTCGCTTCCAAAAGATTGAAAGTAATGGAGCAGCTTGGTAAAATATAAATGTATCGGTGCAAACCGAAAATACAGGAAAGGACGATCTGTTTTATGAATATTTCCGAAATGAAAAAGCTGGCCTGCGAAGCCATTGATGCTTATGCAGACAAACTGATCGCGCTGGAATCCTCGATTTATCATGAGCCCGAGCTGGGCTATAAGGAGTTCAAGACTGCCGCCAAGATCAAGGCGGCACTGGATGAACTCGGCTATACATATACCGACGGTCATGCCGTTACAGGTATCATCACCCCTGTAAAGGGTCGTGACCATAAGGTCAACCTGGCCGTTATGGGCGAGTTGGATGCCGTCATTGTCAAGGGTCATCCCTGTGCCGATCCCGTCACCGGCGGTGCCCATGCCTGCGGTCATTCCTGCCAGGCCGTATCGGTTGTCGGTGTTGCCGCAGCCCTCAAGGCGCCCGGCATCATGGAGAACCTGGACGGCGATGTCACACTGATGCATGTTCCTTCCGAAGAGTTTGTCGAACTGGAATACCGCCAGAGCCTCAAGGATCAGGGCATCATTGGTCTGTTCGGCGGCAAGCAGGAGTTTATCCGACTGGGCCTCATGGACAACATCGATATGATGATTATGCAGCACACTTCGGTCACTGAGAATGTCGGTGCTGAGGAGTGGAGCAAGGGCAACTGCGGCGGCGCCATTGGCAAGGGCTTCGTCGGCAAGCTGATCCAGTATACAGGTAAGGCTTCCCATGCAGCGCTGCCTCACATGGGTGTCAATGCGCTGAAGGCTGCACAGCTGGGTCTGTCGGCCATCGATGCACATCGTGAGACCTTCCGCAACGAGGACGGTATCCGTGTCCATCCCATCATCACCAAGGGCGGCGACCTGGTCAATGTCGTTCCCGACGATGTCCGTCTGGAAACCTATGTCCGCGGCAGCAACACCAAGGCCATTCTGGAAGCATCCGAGAAGGTCGACCGTGCCCTCCAGGCCGGTGCTATGGCGCTGGGTGCCGAGTGCAAGATCGTCAATCTGCCCGGCTATATGTGCCCCTTTGAGAGCGAAGAGCTGAAGGATGCCGTTTATGACAACCTCAAGTATGTCCTGGGCGAAGAGAACTGCCACCGCAACGGCCCCGGCGGTTCCACCGACGCTTCCGACGTATCCAATATCATGCCCGTCGTCCACATGCGCATCGGCGGTGCCCGTGGCACAGCCCACGGTGCCGACTATGAGATCGCACGTCCCGACCTGGCCGTTATTGCAGCTGCCAAGATCATGGCCTGCACAACCATCGATCTGCTGGCCAACGGTGCCGAAAAGGCGCTGGAAGTCAAGGAGAAGTTCGTTGCACCCATGACCAAGGAAGAGTATCTGACTTCCGGTTGGTGCAAGCTGGAAAAGGGCAAGGATTTCTAAAAATCATTCAAGTTTTATAACACAGAAAGGATAGATCACCATGAATGTACAGGAAATGAAAAAGCTGGCTTGCGAAGCCATCGACAAGAATGCAGAAAAGATCATCGCTCTGGGCAACAGCATCTTTAAGGAGCCCGAGCTGGGTTATAAGGAGTTCAAGACCGCTGCCAAGGTTCAGGCTGCTCTGGATGAGCTGGGCCTCGAGCATAAGGACGGCGTTGCCGTTACAGGTATCCTGACCCCCTTCAAGGGTCGTGACCACAAGGCGCACCTGGCGCTGATGGGCGAGCTGGACGCCGTTCTGGTCAAGGATCATCCCTGCGCTGATCCCGAGACCGGTGCTGCCCATGCCTGCGGTCACTTTGCACAGGCTGCTGCTCTGGTCGGCGTTGCTTATGCGCTGAAGGAGACCGGCATCATGGAGCATCTGGATGGCGACATCACACTGATGCATGTTCCTGCCGAAGAGTTCGTCGAACTGGAATGGCGTAAGAAGGAGCTGATCGACAACCAGGGCGCTGTCAAGCTGCTGGGCGGTAAGCAGGAGTTTATCCGTCTGGGCGTATTTGATGATGTTGACATGATGGTCATGCAGCACTCGAGAGCCACCGAGGATGAAGATCGTCCCCAGGAGATCAAGGCAGACGCCGGCGGCACAGGTATGGGCTTTGTCGGCCGCATGATCCAGTATACAGGCAAGGCTTCCCACGCCGCTGCTCCTCATATGGGCGTCAACGCTCTGAAGGCAGCTCAGCTGGGTCTGGCCGGTATCGATGCCAACCGTGAGACCTTCCAGGATAAGGATATGATCCGTGTCCATCCCATCATCACCAAGGGCGGCGACCTGGTCAATGTCGTTCCCGATGATGTCCGTCTGGAGACCTATGTCCGTGGTCTGTCGGTTGACGCCGTTCTGGATGCTGCTGCTAAGGTTGACCGCGCACTGCAGGCCGGTGCTTACGCTATGGGCCCCGAGTGCCACTGCAACATCACACATCTGCCCGGCTACATCATCCCCTACGAGAGCGACGAGCTGAAGGATATCGTATTCGACAACCTGAAGTATGTCTGGGGTGAAGATAAGGTCAAGCGTAACGGCGGCGGCGGTTCCACCGACGCATCCGACGTTTCGGTCATCATGCCCACCGTCCACTTCAACAACGGCGGCGCTAAGGGTATCGGTCACGGCAACAACTATTGCGTTGGCAACGAAGAGTACATCTACCTCAACGCTGCCAAGGGTATGGTCTGCACAGCCATCGATCTGCTGGCCAACGGCGCCGAGAAGGCTCTGTTCGTCAAGGAGAACTTCAAGCCCTTCATGACTAAGGAAGAGTACCTCACCAAGTGGTGCCAGCTGGAACCCGGTAAGGATTTCTAAAATAAATAACTATAAGGACTTCGCCATTTGGCGAAGTCCTTTTTGATGCCTGTACACTGCACCGGGTAAATATAATGTCCCCTCGGAGAGCCGAAGGGGGCATACGGGGGAAACCGGGTTTCCGCCCGTAAATCGCGTCGGCGGTAGCCGATATAGCTGCTTCCGCAGAAGCAGCCGCGATTTAAAGTGGTGCCAGCTGGAACCCTGTAAGGATTTCTAAAATAAGCTATGATAAAGGACTTCTCCATTCGGCGAA
>JAFYOK010000045.1 GCA_017560175.1 Clostridia bacterium
AAATTCACTTTTTCGAGGGTCGTACAGGCTGCCCTCATAGAATCATTTCTAAAAAGCTGAGCGAGCCAGTAATCAAAGCTATTGAATCTTGCTGGAGCACCATTCAGGCCACAAAACAAGAATGGAATATGACAGCGGAATATTTAGACCTTTATTATAGAACTACAATCGAACCACAAGTAAAGAAGGCTCTAACTGATGAAATTCCTAAGTTTCTGGAAGTTATGCAATATACAAACCGAATCACCGAGCAAGTCCTGGCTAAGCATAAAGATAAAAAATAACTTTGCCTCCATGTCTGCAACAATTTCGACTTATTTCTGTTGCATGCACGGGGGCCTTTCTATGTCATAATAAATGTGACAGGACATCATAGATTGACAGTGGATATCCTATACAAGACTCAAGGATCAAAACTGTTCAATCTATCAACACATTTATTATAAGGAAGGAGTTCATGTTATGAACACAACCACTACTTACACCTCCCTCGATCAGCTGCCTCTCGCACTCCATGCAAATGAAGTTGCTGCTGTCCTTGGTATTTCTCGTGCAGGAGCTTATGCCTTAATGCACAGCAAAGGCTTTCCCACCATTTTTATTGGCAGACGAATGATAGTAAACAGAGATAAGTTTATCCAGTGGATGGAGGCCCAGGTCTCCGCTTAAATCTGTGCTGCCTGCGGTTTTTTCTGCAGGCGGCAAAAATATTTTATTTCAAGTTCTGGCGGTATGTTTTATAATAGAATTGCAAAACGCCTGTGCCAGAGGAAGGAGTAACTATGGCAAGGAAACGTGCAAATGGCGAAGGAACTCTTCGTCAGCGTCCCAATGGTCTTTGGGAGCTTACCCTTATGGTAGGCTTTCAAAATGATGGACGACGCAAATACAAAAGCTTCTATGCAAAGACACAGAAAGAAGTTAAAGAAAAGGCCAAAGCGTACATGAACGCAAAGGCTGAAGGACTGAATGTTGATACAGTCTACTCCTTTGGTGAGTGGGCTGATTTATGGTTCGAAAGCCATAAGGACAACATCTCGCCAACAACACAGGAAAATTATCGATACACGCTCCGTATTCTCAAGGATAGCTTTTCCCATAAAAAGCTGCATGACATCAAGCCGATTGATGTTGAGAATATGCTCAAGAACCTTCGACAAGAAGGACGCTCCATCTCTTCGCTGGCCCAGTGCAGAGGTATGCTGTTTCAGATTCTGAACAAGGCTGAAGCCAATGATCTGATACGCAAGAACCCGGTACGCTTTGCAGAAAAGATGCGTTACCGCGAATTGCCGAAGCGGAAAGACGCCTTCACCAAAGAGGAAGTTGCCATTCTCATGGAGATGCTGCCCGACAATAAAATCGGTTGGAGCATCCGCTTGCTTCTTGGTACAGGCATGCGTTCTCAGGAGCTTCTTGCTCTGGAACCCCAGCACATCGAACCGGATGGGTCCTGTATTCATATTCGGCAGGCAATCAACATGATCAAGGGGACTGCCGTCATCGGTACTCCAAAGTCCCGAGACAGCTACAGAGATATTCCTGTTCCCTTGAATATAAGAGAATATGCAGTTAAGCTTCGCACTACCAAGGACAAGTACATCTGGAAATTACGTGCCAAAGATGCCCCTTATAACCCATCTGTCTTTCGGAAAGAGTTCAAAAAAGCTCTCGATGAGATTCCTGGTGTTCGAGCATTAACTCCCCATTGCTGCCGTCATACCTATGTCAGTCAGATGCAGTCCCTGGGTGTTGATCTCTCTACGATTCAGAGCATTGTCGGCCATGCAGATATCGATATGACCAAACACTACCTCCATGTACAGGAATCTATTCGCCTAGATGCCATCGATAGGTTCAGCAAAGCCTTTCCTGGCAATCATGGTGAACCGGATGTTCCAGATGAAAATGCCTGCAGGGTCATCAAGTTCCCCAATGTAGGATAACATGATATCCTGTCCACAATGTATCTTTTTCATTCTGGTACAAGTTCTGGTACATAAAGTTCCGCGAAATACTAAGGTTCCGCAACATCTCAAATTAAGTTCGATAATATAGGCAGAATTGGCTTATATAAACAAAAAAAGTCCTGAAATCTTTCGATTTCAGGACTTCGATGGTGGAGATAAGCGGGATCGAACCGCTGACCTCTTGAATGCCATTCAAGCGCTCTCCCAGCTGAGCTATACCCCCATATGAGGCGTTCTTTCGAACTGCTTGATTATAATATCACGCCTCATAGTATTTGTCAACAACTTTTTGATCTTTTTTAGAGATTTTCAACGGCCTTTTCGGGGTCGATAAAGATGACCTTGGAGCCGAAAGACTGCAGATAACGCTCCAACTGACTGAACTCCATGACCAGTGTCTTGGTATTGTCGCTGGGGTGAACACAGATGGTCTTGCCGCGCAGGTCGACATCCAGCAGAACGATGACCTGACGTGCATTGTCATGGATAACACCCAGGGGACTGACCATACCGGGCTTCTGCCCCATCATCTCCCAAAGGCGCGCATCCGAGCCGAAGCACAGACGGGAGCTGCCGATGGCACGGGCAATACGGCGCAGGTCGGCGTTCTTCTCCGCCTGCAGCATGAGGACATAGAAATTGCTCTCATTGCGGACGGTCAGAAACAGGTTCTTGCATACGCAGGCACCAAAGGTCAGATTCATATCATAACGATCGGTGGCCTTATCGACAGGTGCATGCTCATGCAGTTCATAAAAGACCTCCAGCTGATCCAGTCGGCGGAGAATGGCCTCGGTCTGAGGGATCTGAGATTCCATATCTGTCCCTCCTTAGGCCATAATGGCAATAAAGCCAACAGTAACCCAGATGAAGGCATTGAGCATGAATACACCGGCAACAACACCTGTACAAGCCAGCAGATAGATGACACCGATGCGGCCCTTCTGCTCGGGGGGATTGAGCTTGGGATAGAGTTTGCCGCAGAGATAGAGGCTGACCAGGATGGGCAGCGCATAATAGATCAGATCACGAATCAATTCCATAGGTTTGTTTCCTTTGCGGTTTTATAGTATAATAGAAAAATCAAGCACATGAACGAAAGGGTCTTGCTATGTACTATCAGATCGGAGAAGAAAAATATATGGCCATGGCCCTGGAGCTGGCCCGTGAAGCCTACGATGCCGGAGAAGTTCCGGTGGGCTGCGTCATCGTCCATAACGGCGAAGTGATCGGCCGCGGACGAAACCGCCGCGAAGAAGATCAGAATGCCCTGCTCCATGCCGAAGTCATCGCCATTCAGGAAGCCTGCAAAACGCTGAACTCCTGGCGACTGACCGACTGCGATCTCTATGTCACGCTGGAGCCCTGCCCCATGTGCGCCGGTGCCATTCTCAACGCTCGTGTCGGCCGTGTCTTTTATGGCGCGGGCGATGTCAATATGGGTGCCTGCGGCGGCGTCATCAACCTCTTTGAAGAGGCCTTTGGCTACAGACCCAAGATGTACAAAGGCATGATGGCCGAGCCTTGCAGCGCCATTCTTTCCGATTTTTTCAAGGCTCTGAGATAAGCGCCTTAACTAAATTAGTATACCCTATTTTTCACAGACTGTCAAAAATCACTTCTAAACTTGACTTTGCGCTATTATTCCCTCCCTCAAAAAGTTTATAAAAAATTTATATAATTACCTAAGGGAATTTGTAGTCTATTACGTATTGTATATAGTGAAGATTGAAAGGAGTGTTTTATGAAAAATACCAAGATCAAAATTCTATCCCGTCCCATGGCTGAACAGCTGATTAAAGAAGGTTTTCCCACAAATACTGCTGTTATCAGTTTTTATGATCCCAAAACCAAACGAACCCCCACCGACTATCTACCCCTTGATTACAGTTCTGTCTGCGATCATGTATTTATGGTACCACTCCATGACATAGATCCCATAATCCTTGAACGATA
>JAFYOK010000046.1 GCA_017560175.1 Clostridia bacterium
GGTATGTCCTACGGCGAAATGCGCCATAAGGCCATCGAGATGCTCGACCTGGTTGGTATTCCCGATTCTGAAGCCTGCCTGGAAAAGTATCCCCATGAGCTGTCGGGCGGTATGCGCCAGCGCGTTATGATCGCCACCGCTATGATCACCAATCCCTCCCTGCTGATTGCTGACGAACCCACCACTGCGCTGGACGTCACCATCCAGGCCCAGATCCTCGAACTGATGAAGGAACTGCAGGCCAAGCTGGGTATGGCTATCATTATGATCACCCATGACCTGGGTGTTGTTGCCGATATGGCCGACAAGATCATCGTTATGTATGCCGGCAAGATCGTTGAAGTCGGCAGCAATGAAGACATCTTCTACGATCCCCGTCATCCCTATACATGGGCGCTGATGAACTCTGTGCCCCGTCTGGACCTGGACAGCAAGGAAGAGCTGGTTACCATCGAAGGTACTATCCCCGATATGATCCATCCTCCCAAGGGCTGTGCTTTCTGCAGCCGCTGCCCCTATGCCATGAACATCTGCGCTGAATATGTCCCCGAAGAAACCGACCTGGGCAATGGCCACAAGGTCGCCTGCTGGCTCAACGATCCTCGTGCCGACGTCAGCGACATTCCCTTCCGCACAGGAGGTGCCCACCATGAATAATCGTCCCATCGAGCTGGAGGTCACAAACCTCTCCAAATACTTCAATGCCGGCCATAAGCGCACCCTCAAGGCTGTTGATGATGTTTCCTTTGTCATTCATAAGGGCGAAACTCTGGGTATCGTTGGTGAGTCGGGCTGCGGCAAGACCACCTGCGGCAAGACCTGCATCGGTATGCTGCCCAAAACCGGCGGCATGGTCAAGTACCAGGGCAAGGATGTCCATTCCATGTCCCGCAAGGAGCGCTTTGACTTCACCGGTAAGGTACAGATGATCTTCCAGGATCCCTATGCTTCTCTTGACCCTCATCAGAAGGTCTATGAGATCATTGCCGAAGGCATCGGCATCCACAAGCTGGCCAAGAACAAGGCAGACGAAGAGCGCATGGTTCTGGAGCTGCTGGACATGGTCGGCCTTAACTCCGAGCATGCCATGCGTAATGTTCACGAGTTTTCCGGCGGTCAGCGCCAGCGTATCGGTATCGCCCGTGCTCTGGCTGTTAACCCCGAATTCCTCTTCTGCGACGAGCCCATCTCCGCTCTCGACGTTTCCATCCAGGCACAGATCATCAACCTGCTGATGAAGCTGCAGAAGGAACGCGACCTGACCATGCTTTTCATTGCCCACGACCTCTCCATGGTCAAGCATATTTCCGACCGTATCGGCGTTATGTATCTGGGCAACATGGTCGAGCTGTCTCCTGCGGATGAGCTTTATAAGAAGCCCCTGCACCCCTATACCGAGGCGCTGCTGTCGGCCGTTCCCATCGCCGATCCCCGTGCTTCCCGCACCCGTAAGAAGATCATGCTGACCGGCGACGTTCCCAGCCCCGTCAATCCCCCTGCCGGCTGCCGCTTCAGCGGACGCTGCCGTTATGTCACCGACAAATGCACCAAGGTTCGCCCCGAACTGCGCGAAGTTGAACCCGGCCACTTTGTTGCCTGCCATCTGCATGACGGTAAATAAGGCGAACAAGGATTGCCTTTGACGAATAAATAAAGCCTTCTTTCCACCGCCGGTCTTATCACTCCCTTTGAAGATAAGGCCGGCTGTTTTCTTTTCTTATTACCGAAAATAAATTGGATTTTCTCTTCATCTGCGATATTATGAAGATATCTATACAAAACAGCAAAGGATGAGTTCTATGAAATATTATGATATCCTGCAGGCACAACTCAAAGCCCATCGGGACAACCTGAGCTATGCCATAGTTACCATTGCCGATACCGATGGAGGTACGACCCGTACCGAAGGCAAGATGCTGGTCTTTGAAAATGGCGATACATTGGGAACGGTCGGTGGCGGCGCCGTCGAACTCCTTGCCATCCGAGATGCCAAAGCGGCCCTCACCACAGGCATGGGCGGACTGCGCAGCTATGATCTCAACAATGAAAGCGCAGCAGCCGGTTCCCATTGCGGCGGTGCCATGCAGGTACTGATCGAAGTCATCGGCAAGCGTCCCACACTGGTCATGTGCGGTGCCGGCCATGTGGGTATGGCTCTTATGCCCCTTGCCCGAACAGTTGGCTTCCAGGTCATCCTGGTGGACAGCCGCCCCGAAAACCTGATCGCCGATGCCATCGCCATGGCCGACCGGTTTGTCCCTGTACAGGATCACGAAAAAGATATTGCAGCCCTTGATATCGGCCCCGGTGCCTATTATGTCATTGCCGGCCCCAACCACGATATTGATGGTGCGCAGCTGGCCGGTGCTTTGGTCAAAGATGGCGCGTATGTCGGTATGATGGGCGGTCCTCCCAAGATCAATTCTATCTTTGCCAAACTGCGTGCAAAAGGTTTCTCGCAGGAGATACTGGAGACAGTCTATACCCCTATCGGCCTCAACATCAGCAATGAGCGCCCCGAAGAGATCGCCATCTCCATTCTGTCCGAAATGCTGATGGTCAAAAATGGCAAGGATCGTCCTGCCGGCGTATAAGTCCAACGTCATGTAACATTAAGATACAGAAACTCAAAACCCCGTCGGCAATGCCGACGGGGTTCTCTTTATCATATAGTTGTAACTTAGAGCATTTCGATGAAAGCACCGACACGTGTATTGATCTGGCCGATATCGGCAGAGGAGTAGTCGGTCTCCATGGACATATAGGGAATACCCTTTTCGGTGACGAAACGCTTGATGGAGTAGGACTCGACGTTGTAGGTATGGCAAGCCTGCAGAACGACTTCAACAACAGCATCGATCTTGTACTCTTCCAGCAGACGGCCCATCAGCTCCAGACGGTTGTTGTCGGGTGTCATGACCGAGCAGCCGATATCCAGATAACGATCGGCAATGGCCTGGTAGACATCGGGGTTGCTCTCGTCGATCAGCTTGTCGACCGACTTTGCACCGCTGCAGTTTTCGAAGCAGACGACATTACCGCCGTTTTCTTCGATGGCGCGGACGACCTTCATGGCGTTGCCGCCGATGGGGCAGCCTGTGACCATGATTCTGGGACGCTTAGGAATGGGGCGAGCGCCTTCTTCGTATTCCTTCTTAATGCGTGCGGTCAGCGCCTGAACATCCTGGATCGCCTGCTCACGGTTGAACTTGAAGGAGGAACCGTAGAGGACGCTGTGCAGATCCAGACCGGCCATGGGAGGGGGATCCAGCTTCTGCAGCTCGTAGAACTCACGCAGAGCCAGACGATTGCGGTTCATCAGCTTGACCTGTTCGCGGAGCTTCTCTTCGGTGATCTCAACGCCGAACTGTGCTTCCAGCTTCTCCTTCAGCTTGACGACCTCTTCTCTCCACAGCTTGCGGCCCATCTCACTCTGACGGTTGGGCAGCTCCATGCAATGGACGTTCTTGAACTCGCCCAGCATCTCATACATCTTCTTCTTACCGTCGCAGGTGGTTTCGCCGACGATCAGATCGGAGAAATAGAAGAAGGGGCACTTCTGTGTCTTGGCAAAGCCGTAGCTGGACTTGACCAGGGGGCAGAGGTTACGGGGCAGATCTTCCTCAGCATCGGGAATGGTTTCATCCGAGAAAGAGCAGAGACCGACGGGGATCGCACCGGCAGCCATAATGACCTCATTGGGGGTATAGGTGCAGAAGGTACCGACAAAGGGGATGTCCTTCTTCTTCATTTCCATCAGAGGCAGGAAGGAATTCTTGCGCTGTTCGGAAAATTCTTCAAATACATCGGGAAGGGTTTTTACCAGTTCCATAATAATTTCTCCTTTCAGATATGGGCATACGGATATATTTTGAATTTATCATATCGCCCTGTTTGTTGTCGATATCTCTGCAGTTTTATTGAAAATTTAAAAGCAGACAGAAAATTTATCATGGTTTTCGATGGTGGTTCATATAGAAAAACCCCCGTTTTCACGGGGGTTTTAAACAAGTTGTGGATAGTTTCAGTGCTTTCCGACGATCTCACGAGCAACATGGACACCGCTGGCCGAAGCATGGGAGAGGGAATGGGTGATGCCGCTGCCGTCACCGATGACGTAAAGGCCTTCATAGCGGCTCTGCAGATGTTCATCCACCTCAACCTCCATATTATAAAACTTGACCTCTACACCATAGAGCAAGGTATCTTCATTGGCCGTACCGGGTGCGACCTTGTCGAGGGCATAAATCATTTCAATGATGCCGTCCAACAGACGCTTGGGCAGAACCAGGCTGAGATCGCCCGGTGTGGCATCGAGAGTCGGCGTGACAAAAGATTCGCGGATGCGGTCGCTGTTGGATCTGCGGCCGCGTATGAGGTCGCCGAAGCGCTGAACGATCACACCACCGCCCAGCATATTGCTCAATCGTGCAATGCTCTCGCCATAGCCGTTGGAATCTTTAAACGGCTCGGAAAAATGCTTGGCGACCAACAGAGCGAAGTTGGTATTGCCGGTCTGACGTGCAGGATCTTCATAGCTGTGACCGTTGACCGTAATAATGCCATTGGTATTCTCATTGACCACCGAGCCCTTGGGATTCATGCAGAAGGTACGTACACGGTCACCATAGGTCTCTGTGCGGTAAACGATCTTACTTTCATAAAGTTCATCGGTCAGATGGGAAAAGACCTCGGCCGGCAGTTCGACTCGAACACCGATATCCACGCGGTTGGACTTGGTGGGGATCTTCAGCTCACGGCAGACGGTTTCCATCCACTTGCTGCCGCTTCGGCCTACCGAAATCACGCATTGTCTGCAGGTATATTCCTCATCGGCACAGCGTACCGCATAACCATCCTCCAGCGCTGCCACCGACTGTACAGGTGTATCAAAGAAGAACTCGACCTTATTCTTCAGATAGGCATAGAGGTTCTCCAGCACGATATAATTGATATCTGTGCCCAGATGGCGCACCGAGGCATCCAGCAGATGGAGATCGTGCTGGATGCAGATCTTCTTAAACTGTGTACCGGCTGTGGAATACAGGCGTGTACCCTCGCCGCCATGACGCATATTGATGTCATCGACATACTGCATCAGCTCCAGAGCCTTTTTCTTGCCGATGTATTCGTACAGGGTACCGCCAAAATCATTGGTGATATTATACTTGCCGTCGGAAAACGCACCTGCGCCGCCAAAACCGCTCATGATGCTGCAGGTCTTGCATCCGATACAGGTCTTGATCCTGTCGCCGTCGATGGGACAATGGCGCTTATGAAGGGCATGGCCGGCCTCAAATACAGCCACTTTCATATCCGGTCGGTGCTGCATCAGTTCGTATGCCGCAAAGATACCGCCTGGCCCTGCGCCGATAATGATGACATCATACTTCATAGATCGCTGCTCCTTTTCTTTTTATAATTAGTCTTCTGTTTTTATTATACTTTATCCACAGTATCATCGACAAGGCAGGTTTTTGTTCCTATTCTTCTCTCCGATGGATATCATGTCTTCTATCGGGATTTTCTCTTGCAAGGTTTTGCATTATCCAATACAATAAAAGCATAAAGCTATGCTATTTTATCCACCGAAAGGAGAAAATTTCCATGAAAATCCTCATTATCGGCGGCGTTGCCGGCGGCGCTACAGCTGCAGCCCGTCTGCGTCGACTGAATGAACAGGCTGAAATCATCATGTTTGAACGCAGCGGTTATGTATCCTATGCCAACTGCGGTCTGCCCTACTATATCGGCGGCTCCATCACCGAAGAAAAGAAGCTGACTCTGCAGACCCCCATGAGCTTCAAGAACCGCTTCAACGTCGATGTCCGCGTCAAGAGTGAAGTCACCGCCATCGATCCCGCTTCCAAGACCGTATCGGTCACTAACCTGGAAACCGGCGAGACCTATACCGAAAGCTACGATAAGCTGGTTCTCTCTCCCGGTGCCAAGGCCGTCATGCCTCCCATCCCCGGCGTCAAGGAAGGCAATATCTTCACGCTCCGCACCGTTGAGGATACCTTCAAGATCAAGGAATACACCGTTGCCCACCAGCCCAAGTCGGCTGTTGTTGTCGGCGGCGGCTTTATCGGCCTGGAGATGGCTGAAAACCTGATGGAGCTTGGCCTCAAGGTCACTCTGATCGAGCAGCTGGATCAGGTCATGTCTCCTGTCGACTTTGATATGGCCCAGGAGATCCATGCTTATCTGCGCAGCAAGGGCATGGAGCTGCTGCTCTCCTCGGGTGTCACCGCCTTTGAACACGGCGAGCAGATCACCGTTTCTGTCAAGGATCACGATCCCATCGCCTGCGATATGGTCATCATGGCCGTCGGTGTTGCTCCCGACAGCACACTGGCCAAGGATGCCGGCCTCGAGCTGGGTGTCCGCGGCGGTATCATCGTCAATGAATATATGCAGACCAGCGTTCCCGATATCTATGCCGTCGGTGATGCTGTCATCATCAAGCATCGCGTTACAGGCAAGGATGGCCTGATCTCTCTGGCAGGCCCCGCCAACAAGCAGGGACGCATCGCTGCAGACCATATCTGCGGTCTGGGCAGCTCCTTCAAGGGCGCGATGGGCTCTTCGGTCATCAAGCTCTTTGATATGACCGTTGCTTCCACAGGTATCAACGAAAAGACCGCCCAGGCACTGGGTCTGGAATATGACAAGGTCAATACCTTCTCGGCTTCTCACGCAGGCTATTATCCCGGCGGCACCAATATGTCGGTCAAGACCATCTATGAGCCCTCCACAGGTAAGATCCTCGGCGCACAGATCGTCGGCTTTGACGGTGTCGACAAGCGCATCGATGTCATGGCCACCGCTATCCAGGCAGGCATGACTTCGGCCGACCTGGAAGACCTCGACCTGGCCTATGCACCTCCCTTCTCCTCGGCCAAGGATCCCGTCAATATGGCCGCCTATGTCATCGAAAACCTCCGCAGCGGCCGCATCAAGCATTATCACTGGCACGATGTTGCCAAGCTGCCTCGTGATGGCAGCGTCATCATGCTGGATGTCCGTACCCCTGCCGAATATGCCCAGGGTCATATCGAAGGCACCCTCCATATTCCTGTCGACGAGCTCCGCAATCGCCTGGACGAACTGGACAAGAGCAAGACCATCTATGTCAACTGCCGCAGCGGTCAGCGCAGCTATTACGCCTGCTGCATCCTGAGCCAGCTGGGCTATGACTGCTGGAACCTGGAAGGCGGTTTCCGCTTCTACGAAGCTGTCACAGGCAATCCTTCCCTCGAAGCTGCCACCATCGGCGAATGTGGCCTCAAGCTGTAATGAATCCCTGGTTCACGGTCGAAACCATCGATGCCCACACCTGGGCCATCAGTGAATATAGGCATTGGGAAGAGACCCATTGCTATCTGTTGGAAGGGCAGGATTCTGCCCTTCTGATCGACAGCGGGCTTGGTGTCTGTGACATGGCGCCGATCATCCGCAGCCTGACTGAAAAACCGATCACTGTTATTGCCACCCATGTGCATTGGGATCACATCGGCAGCCACGGCAGATTTGACCGTATGGGTGTCCATCCGGCAGAAGCTCCCTGGCTCGATCGCTTCCCGGTTCCCTTGGCTCAGATCCGCCGTGACCTCTGCAAAGAACCCTGTGATTTTCCCGCAGGCTTCGATCCCGAAGGTTTTGCCCCATTCCGTGGGCAGCCGGATTTTCCGGTCAACGATGGCGATATCCTCGACCTCGGCGGCCGTAAAGTCACCGCTCTCCACACCCCGGGCCATTCTCCCGGCCATCTCTGCTTCTATGAAGCCGATACAGGCTATCTCTTCACCGGAGATCTTCTGTACGAAGGCACTCTCTATGCCTTCTATCCCTCCACCGATCCCGTGACCTTTGCCGCATCCATCAAAAAGCTGCAGCCACTGTCCGTCTCCCGTCTGTTCCCGGGACATCACAGATTGCATATCGATACGGAGCTGCTCATGCAGGCCGATGCCGCTTTTGATCAACTCAAAGAAAAAGGCAAACTCTTTCAAGGCAGCGGTATTCACGATTTCGGGAATATAAAGATCCATATCTGACCTATGAAAAAATCCAGCAGGAAGCCTCCTGCTGGATTTTAATTTTCTTCGAAATTTTCCTATGTCTTGGATTTTATCCCAGCTTAATGGCTATTGTCTCCAATGTGGCACAATCATAGACCTCCAGTGCACCTGCACCGATATGCCATGCACGGCCATCGGCAAAAACAATATCTCCCTCAAAAAGGGTTTCTTTTGTCTGCTCCGCATCGGTCAGCATCATACGATAAACACTGCCATCCTCTCTGGTGAGGTAGACATATTCACCCTGCAGCCATGCAAGGCTGTCGGTGCCGATATTTTCAAAATGCATCAGCTCATTCAGCTCCCCGGCCTGCTCATCGAAAACCATCAGCGTAAACAGGTTTTCCAGGCTGCCATTGTTCTGCTCTCTGCGTGCCATGATAGCAATGGTATCTCCTGCCTCTACGATCTCACCATAAGCACCCAGGGCAATGTTGGCCCCTGTCCGAAGATCGATGCGCCAGAGCATCTGTCGACCGCCCTGCTCTTTGTAATATACGCCACGGTCGGTAACGAAACACAACTCTGCTCCGCCATCGGCCAGCTTGGTCACCTGGCTGCCAAACAGCATGGAACGATAGAGCGCGCCATCTTCGGCAGAAATGTAATAGACCCAACTATCCTTGATGCAGAAATTGCCACGGATTCTGGATGCCAGAATGATAACCGCACTGCTGCCGTCAGTATCCATACACCACAGCTCACCCACAGGCTGTTCGCTGCTCAGATCGGTCTGGCGAATATAATAGATCTTGCCGCCCTCGATCCATAATGCATAACTCAGATGGTCAGAAAGCTGATTACGCTGACCATCAGCATCCAGTGCATAGATACCATCGTCATTGGCATAAAAGACCTTCTCGCCATCAAAATAGACCTTAGCTGCACTGTCGCCGCTCAGAAATCGATATCCGGCCGACGTCAGATCCGCAAGCATAATGCCACCCTGTTGGGAAACGATCGCCGCTTGGGTGCCGCAAGGAGCTACGACACCGCCCTGAGGCAGCACGCCGTAGGCCGGGTGATCCGGCATCTCCGGTTCTTCTTCCTCCTGTACCGGTGTTTCCTGAACCTGCGGCACAGGCTCGACTGTAACGGTCAGAGGCGGATCCTGTGTTTTTTCTTCATTGACCTCTTCTGCATGACCGCAGGCCCACAGACTCATGGACAACAGAAAAGAAAGGAGGATCAGCATAAGTTTACGCATATTGTCTCACCTCTTCTTTTAAAGGTTTCAGGCTTTACAAAGCCCACAATTTGGGATAGGATACATATAGGAGAACCTTTCCCCTATTCAAGATATCCAGATAAGGAGCGATAAAGATGTATTACAGAATGACCATCGCAGGCCTTGAACGCGACCTGCCCATCTGCCCCATCAGTGACGAACTGCAGATCGCCGGTTTTGTCATCTTTGGTGACCCTAACCTGACCTGTGCCTGTGCAGAAGAACTGCTCAAGCGTGCCCCCGAATATGATTATATCATCACAGCCGAATCCAAGGGTATTCCCCTGGCCCATGAAATGGCTCGTCAGCATGGCGATGATGCCTATATCCTGGCCAGAAAGTCGGTCAAACTTTACATGCACGATGTCATCTCGGTCGATGTCCAGTCGATCACCACAGCCAAGAAGCAGACCCTTTACCTCGATGGTGACGATGCTGCCCTCATGCGCGGCAAGAAGGTCCTCATCGTCGATGATGTTATCTCCACAGGCGAATCTCTCCGCGTTCTGGAAGCCCTGGTCGAACAGGCCGGCGGTACCGTTTGCGGCCGTATGGCCATTCTGGCCGAAGGCGATGCCCAGAACCGCACAGATATCGTCTATCTGGAAAAGCTGCCTCTCTTCAATAAAGATGGCCAGCCCATCTGATGCTTATCTTCCGCCTCTGCGCTCTTCGTAAGCGGCACGCATCTGCTTATAAGTTCTATAATTGCTGTACAGTGCAATGCCTTCGTTGATGATGCAGAAGGCCAGCAGCATCAGCAGCATCTGCCAGGACGCCCCCATCAGCGAGAAAGCAACAAACATGATGCCATAGAAAATGATCTGGACATCAAATGCCTTTGCCTTTCCTGCGTTGGTGGCGTTCTTTGTTTCTTCCTCGATATCGGCAATGATGGTTACACGGCCGAAGTGGGGATTGACGGTATCGACATACTGACGAATGGCGATCGACAGAAACATAACGACGATAAAGGCACCGCCAAAAATCATCAGGTTTGGCAGCCAGGTGATCGAGGACATTGGCTCGATAAAGAGGCCGACAAACATAATGAGGGCACCCATTGTAACGCCCATGATATTGGACATGATTTTGTCCAGAACTTCCATCATTGTTCCCATTGTTAAAACTCCTGTTTCTAATTACTATTGGCAGCTTCCTGCCTGTCGGGATGTATTATAGCATATCCCATCGTCCGAAATATGTACGGTTTGAAAATATACTTAATACATAACAAAAAAGCCTCGACTTTCGTCGAGGCTTTTTAATGGCTCCCCCTGTTGGGCTTGAACCAACGACCCTTCGGTTAACAGCCGAATGCTCTACCGCTGAGCTAAGGAGGAATATTAAAATGTAAGCATTAACCTATTTTCCCGGTCCGTCGCCAGACAAGTATCTTCGGCACCTGCGAGCTTAACTACTGTGTTCGAAATGGGAACAGGTGGACCCTCGCCGTAATCAACACTTACTATTTAATTTACTATCATCTCTGACAGCTTCTACAGTATAACACTGAGTTTCCGATTTGTCAACACCTTTTTCAAAAGTTTTTTGAACTTTCGAAAAAGGCATCAGACTCGGTTATGGTACACCTTCAGGGACTCGAACCCTGGACACCCTGATTAAGAGTCAGGTGCTCTACCAACTGAGCTAAAGGTGCATATAGTTTCAGAAAAAGAACTCCGACCGAAGTCGGAGTTCTTACTGGCTCCCCCTGTTGGGCTTGAACCAACGACCCTTCGGTTAACAGCCGAATGCTCTACCGCTGAGCTAAGGAGGAATATTAAAATGTA